>JAFSER010000035.1 GCA_017435645.1 Clostridium sp.
AATAAATGAAATAGAATTTTATGAAGAAAAAATGTAAATAGTGAAATTAGGGACTCTATATAAGGTGAAGAAGTAAGCCTATATAAATAAGTTAAAATGAAAAATAAAGAGGATTGTCTTAGAAGGAGAGTCCTCTTTTAATATGGTATTATAATTAGTGACAACTTAATAATAAATTATATATAAGATTGTATAATAAAACAATTTAAGTATTATTAATTATTTTTTTGTTTAAATTTTATATTTAATAATTTTTTTTAAATTATAGTTTTTATCTAACTTTTTTAGATTTTGCTTAGAAAATTTAATGTAAAATTGAATAGACTTACATTTTTAGTGTATGATATAATAAAAAAAGAGTATAAATGAGGTGAAATTAATGAATAAAATAGTAGATAAAACCTCTAGAATACCATTATATATACAACTAATGGAAATTCTTATTGAAATTATAGAGAATAGACTAGAAGATGATGAACAACTTTTTTCAGAAAGAGAAATTTGTGAATTATATAATGTTAGTAGAACAACAGTAAGACAAACTATGGACGAGCTTGAAAAAGAAGGATATATATATAAAATTCATGGAAAAGGTACATTTGTATCACCTAAAAGAATGAATCAAGATTTAATTTCTTTTTATTCTTTTACTGAAGAAATGAAAAAGTTAGGAAAGTCACCTAGTTCAGAAATAACTGGTTTTGAGATAATTCAAGGAGATGAAAAAATAAATTCTATATTAAATATAGCTAAAGAAGATTTATTGTATAAGATATCTAGAATAAGAAAAGCAGATGGCTTACCAATGATGTATGAAATTACATATCTTCCATTTAGCAAATTCTCTGGTATATCAAGAGAGGATTTAGAATCAAAGCCTATGTATGATATTTTAAAAAGTAATTTTAATGTAAGGATAACATCAGCAGAAGAATATTTTAGACCTATATTGACAAATAAATTAGAAAGTATTTATTTAGCTATTAAACAAGGCTCTCCAAGCTTAAAAATTGAGAGATTTACATATGAAGATAATGAAATAATAGAATATACAGTAAGTGTAGCTAGAGGAGATAAATTTAAATATAGGGTTAAGTTAAATAATAATTAGAAATAAAAAATTTTTAACACAACTGGTAATGACAACATTACAATAAAGAGATACTTTGATTAACTGGATTAATTTAGTTAATTAAATGTATAAAATATATTAAAGATTATAAATTTTGATAATTAAATTAAGAGGTATTGAGAGAAAAATTTAAGCTAATATTTAATGAATTTATTAAGTAGTATGCTTATTTAAATAAATAAAAATATAGAGAGGGTAGATCAAAATGCATCAAATAAAATCTATGGTAAACAAATATAAAAATGGAGAAAATATAGGTATCTTTTCAGTATGCTGTTCTAATAAGTATGTAATTGAAGCAGCTATGGAAAGATTATTAAATAAAGATATTCCATTATTGGTAGAAGCAACAGCAAATCAAGTAGACCAATTTGGTGGTTATACAGGAATGAAACCAAAGGACTATGTAAAATATATCTATGAAATAGCAGAAGAAGTAGGGTTTCCAAAAGAAAGAATAATATTAGGTGGAGATCACTTAGGTCCTTTAACTTGGAAAGGGATAAATTCAAATGAAGCTATGGAAAATGCAAAAGTATTAATTAGAGAATATGTTTTAGCTGGATTTACTAAAATTCATATAGATACAAGTATGCCATTATTAGGAGATATGGAAGCAAATATATTTGGAGATGATTTAATATCACATAGAGCCGCAGAATTATGTACAGTTGCTGAAAAGGCATTTGCTGAATTAAAGGAAATTAATGAAGAGGCTATTCATCCAGTTTATATTATAGGTAGTGAAGTTCCTATTCCAGGTGGAGCTCAAGTTGAGGAAGAAGAGGAAGGAATGCAAATAACAAAGGTAAGGGATTTTAATAATACTATTGAAACTTTTAAAAAGACTTTTAGTTCCTTTGGCCTTGATGAAGCCTTCAAATATGTGGTTGGAATAGTTGTACAGCCAGGTGTTGAATTTAGCAGCGATGAAGTTTGGGAATATGATAGAGAAGCAGCAAAAGATTTAAGTGATGCTTTAAAAGAACATAAAGACTTAGTATTTGAAGCACACTCAACAGATTATCAAAGTCCAAAGGCATTAAAGAAAATGGTTGAAGATGGGTTTATTATATTAAAAGTTGGTCCGGCTTTAACATATGGATTTAGAGAAGGAGCTTTTGCTTTAAATAGTATTGAAAAAGAATTATTAAAGTATGATAGTAATGTTGAATTATCTAATTTTGAAGAAGTATTAGATATGGTTATGGTTAAGAATCCTAAGGAATGGGAAAATCATTATTCAGGAAATGGCTTAGAAATAAAGTTACAAAGAAAATATAGCTTATCAGATAGAGCTAGATATTATATGCCTAAAGAAGAAGTAAATTATGCCTTTGAAAAATTAATGAATAATTTAGAGGGAGTTAAAATTCCAATGACTGTTATTAGCCAATATATGCATGAACAATATAAGAAGGTTAGAGATAAGGAGATAGAACCAACAGCTAAGGCGTTATTAAAAGATAGAATTGGAGAATATATAGATGATTATATTTACGCAGTAGAGGGTAAATAAAGAAATATAAAAGAGTGAAAATTATTAATTATTAGACAATATATAAGGCAATTGATATAATATTAATGTGGAAATATTGGGTTAATTTGTTTTATATGGGAGGTTTAATATGTTTCAATTTGAAACTCAACTTAAAAAACTAAAGCATGAAGTTTTAACAGAAGTAGCAAGACTAGCAAAAGAAGACAAGCTATCTTTGGAAGCTATTGATAAAATTCCTTATAAAATTATTAAGGGAGATAAAGCTATGTATAGATGCTGTGTCTATAAAGAAAGAGCAATAGTTTTAGAAAGAGCAAAACTTGCATCGGGCTATTTATCTAATGGAGATAATGTTAATGATGAATTAATTGATATTAGAGAGAATGACCAGATAATTTATGTTATTGAGGCAGCTTGTGATAGATGTCCTATTAACAAATATAGTATAACAGATTCCTGTAGGGGATGCTTAGCACACAAATGTGATGAAGCTTGCAATTTTGGAGCTATTACATATGTTGCTGGTAGAGCTTATATAAATCAAGAACTTTGTAAGGAATGTGGAATGTGTAAGAAAGCATGTCCTTATGATGCTGTTTCGGAAGTAATGAGGCCATGCAAAAGAGTTTGTCCTACAGGAGCTTTAGATATAAATGATTTAGATAGACGTGCTATTATTAAAGAAGAGATATGTGTAAATTGTGGAAGTTGTATGACTGCATGCCCTTTTGGTGCAATATCAGATAAGAGTTTAATAGTTCCAGTAGCAAAGAGACTAGCTAGAGGAAGAAAAATGTATGCAATAGTAGCACCAGCAATTACTGGTCAATTTGGGCCTAAGGTTAGTTATGGGAAAATAAAATCTGCAATTAAAAAATTAGGTTTTTTAGAAATGGTTGAGGCAGCCTGTGGAGCAGATGCTGTAACTATACATGAAAGTAACGAGTTTATTGAAAGAATTAATAATGGAGATAGCTATATGACTAACTCATGTTGTCCAGGTTTTTTAAATTTTATAGATAAGACAATGCCATCAGAAAAAGAAAGAGTATCAGGAACAGTATCGCCAATGATTGCAACTGCTAGATATATTAAAAGTAAGGATGAAGGTGCTAAGGTTGTATTTATTGGTCCTTGTACAGCTAAGAAGAATGAAGCAGTGAGAAGTTCTGTAAAAGGGGCTGTAGACTATGTTTTAACATTTGAAGAGCTATTAGCCTTATTAGAAGCTTTTGATGTAAATATACTAGAATGTGAAGATGAAGTAGTAGATGATGCTTCAATTTTTGGTAGAGGTTTTGGGGTACATGGAGGCTTAACAGAAGCTATTGAAAATTATATTAGTAGTAAAGAGATAAATGTGAATTTTATACCTGTAAAAGCGTCAGGTGGTGTTGAGATAAAGAAAATTATGACTATGGCAAAAATGGGAAGACTTCAAGGAAACTTCATAGAGGGTATGATGTGTCAAGGAGGATGCATAAATGGAGCTGGTACAATAGCTACACCATTTAAATCAAAATCAATATTTAGTAAGATAAATGCTCAAGGAAGCATAAAGGCTGTTATAGAAAATAAAAAATTAAGTGAATTTGAGGCGCTTAATTTAGAAAGAAAATAGTCTGGATAGGTTTCTAGTAAGATATAGGGAAGTACTTTTTATAATTATATAGTAATAAGGAATATATATCTAGAATTAAATATATATTATATTTAGTGACAGTTCACAGTTATTTTTATAACTGTGAACTGTTGTTATAACATTAACTATTAACAGACGAAAATTGTATAAAAATAAAAAAATAAAAAGTAGTTTATGTAAATAGTTATAATTATCATTTATTAGGGATAAAATATAAAGATTACTAATTGAAAAAATAATTGTATAATATTATTATAAAAATATTAGCACTATAAAGTAGTGAGTGCTAATGTTATATAAAAATTAATATATTAGGAGGGTGTATTTTATGAATATTAAACCACTAGCTGATAGAGTTGTAATTAAAAAGTTAGAAGCAGAAGAAACTACAAAAAGTGGAATAGTTTTAACTGGAACAGCTAAAGAAAGACCACAAGAAGCAGAGGTTGTTGCAGTAGGGCCTGGAGCAATAGTAGATGGAAATAGAATAGCTATGGAAGTCAAAGTTGGAGATAAAGTATTATATTCAAAATACGCAGGAACAGAAGTAAAAGTAGAAGGTAAAGAATATACTATTTTAAAACAAGATGATATTTTAGCAATAGTTGAATAAGGGAGGAAAGTAATAATGGCAAAAATGATTAAGTTTAGCGAAGACGCTAGAAAATCTATGCAAGTTGGGGTTGATACACTAGCTGATACAGTAAAGGTTACATTAGGGCCTAAGGGACGTAATGTTGTCTTAGATAAGAAGTTTGGAGCACCTCTTATCACAAACGATGGAGTTTCTATAGCTAGAGAAATAGAATTAGAAGATCCATATGAAAATATGGGAGCTCAATTAGTTAAGGAAGTTGCAACTAAGACTAATGATGTTGCAGGAGATGGTACTACTACAGCAACTCTTTTAGCTCAAGCTATAATTAGAGAAGGATTAAAAAATGTCACTGCAGGAGCTAATCCTATATTAATAAGAAATGGTATTAAGTTAGCTGTTGATAAGGCAGTTGAAGAAATTAAGAAAATTTCAAAGCCTGTAAATGGAAAAGAAGATATAGCAAGAGTTGCAGCAATTTCAGCAGCAGATGAAGAAGTAGGTAAGTTAATTTCTGATGCTATGGAGAAGGTTGGAAATGAAGGTGTTATCACCGTTGAAGAATCTAAGTCTATGGGTACAGAGTTAGATGTAGTAGAAGGTATGCAGTTTGATAGGGGATATGTGTCTGCATATATGGTAACAGACACTGAAAAGATGGAAGCTATTTTAGATAATCCATTTATTTTAATTGTAGATAAGAAAATCTCTAACATTCAAGAAATACTACCAATATTAGAACAAATAGTTCAACAAGGTAAAAAACTACTTATTATAGCTGAAGATGTTGAAGGCGATGCAATGACTACACTAGTAGTTAATAAGCTAAGAGGAACTTTTACATGTGTAGCTGTTAAGGCTCCAGGTTTTGGAGATAGAAGAAAGGAAATGCTTCAAGATATAGCTATATTAACAGGAGGAACAGTTATATCAGAAGAATTAGGAATAGATTTAAAGGAAGTTTCTTTAAATATGCTAGGACAATGTGAAAGTATTAAAGTAACGAAAGAAACTACTACTATAGTTAATGGAAAAGGAAATTCTGAGGCTATTAAAGAAAGAGTAGGTCAAATAAGATCACAAATAGAAGAAACATCTTCAGAATTTGATAAAGAAAAATTAACTGAGAGACTAGCAAAGCTTGCTGGTGGAGTTGCAGTAATTAAGGTTGGAGCTGCAACAGAAACTGAATTAAAAGAAAAGAAATTAAGAATAGAAGATGCTTTAGCAGCTACTAAGGCAGCTGTTGAAGAAGGTATAGTTCCAGGTGGTGGAGCTGCTTATGCTAATATAATTAATGAAGTAAATACTGTAACTTCAAATGTTCCAGATACTCAAGTTGGTATTAATATTATAGTAAGAGCTTTAGAAGAGCCAATGAGACAAATAGCAACTAATGCAGGACTTGAAGGATCTGTAATAATTGAACATGTTAAGAAGTGTGAAGCTGGAATTGGATATGATGCTCTAAATAACGAGTATGTAAATATGATTAAAGCAGGTATAGTAGATCCAACTAAGGTAACTAGATCAGCACTACAAAATGCAGCATCAGTTGCATCAACATTCTTAACTACAGAAGCAGCAGTAGTAGATATTCCACAAAAAGAAGTTCCTATGCCAGGAGCACCAGGAATGGGTATGGATGGAATGTACTAAAAATAATAAAGTACTATATAAGGAGTTTGGCAATAATGCGAGACTCCTTATTTAATTGTATTAACAATAGTAAATATAAATTTAGTTTTGAAATTTTTAGAGATAAAAATTCATTTGTAATATTTACTTATAAATTTTAAAGGTTAGTATATTGATATAAAAAATTAGGTAATCTATAATAAGAATAGTAATATGATAGATAAAGTGGGTAAAGATATGAATTTAAGAAGGAAAAGAAAAAGTAACCATAAATTACAAAAAATAATAGTAGGTATTGTAGCAATATTTTTATTAACTACATTGGTTATTACATTTAAGAATTATAGGGTATCAATAAAAAAAATACAAGCTAGAGATATTATGAGAGAGTTTATTCTAACTGTTGAAACAGCGGAACTTAGAGAAAATATAACTTTTGATGGAACGGAAACTATTGCAAGCTTAAAAAATAATAAAGAAAAGTACAATGTTATTTGTAAATATTGTAATGTAGATGATTTTGAAAAAATAGAAAATCTAACATTAGATGAAACAAGAAGAATAATAAATAATGAAGTTGACTTTAGGGTTAATAAAGATGGTAAAGTTACAGGTGAAGCGTAAATAATTATAATTTAAAATATTTTTCTTATTAGAATAAAAATATTTAAAAATAAATCCTAAACTATTTAAGTTTAGGATTTATTTTTTTATAAAAAGGAATTATATATAGATTTTGGCTCTAAAAAAATTTTTGAAAAAAGCTGCAAATTAAATTTTGATTAGATACCTTTTTTAGTTTTTATTTATTAGATAATAACAAAGTAACTTTAATGTTAATAATACAATAAAACTAAGAGGAACTAACATGAATATACTCATAGATATAATTAAGGATAATAGTAGTGCTAAATATATATGTTTAAGAATAATATTGGAGTTAAATAATAAGATAAATATACTTATTAGAAAAATAAATATACTTATTTAAAATTAAAAAAATAAAAAAATATGTTTATATTTATAAAAATATGGAAAAGATTTCAATAAGAATATATTTATGAAGAGTTAAGTAAAAGGAAGTATAGAATGTTAAGTATGGTTTGTATATTAATTTTAGGTATATGTATAGGAAGTTTTTTAAACGTATGTATTTATAGAATACCAAAAGAAAATTCAATAATTTATCCTAATTCACATTGCATTAATTGTGGTTATAAGCTTAGGGTAATTGATCTTATTCCTTTATTAAGCTATATATTTCTAAAAGGAAGATGTAGGAAATGTAAGGAAAGAATATCTATAAGATATATTATTGTAGAGATGTTAAATGGGATATTGTATTTGTTAATTTATTTAAAGTTTGGGTTTAACGTAAATTCTATATTTTATTGTCTCTTAGCATCGTTATTAATAGTAATTTCTTTTATTGATTTAGAAACAAAATATATTTATACATCAACTACAATTATAGGAGTAATAATTGGGATTGTGTATATTTGTACCTCTTATTTTGTTAGTAATAGCAATATTATTTATAGCTTATTAGGTGGAATGATTGGTTTTTCTATAATTTACCTAATTGTAATAATTACAAAAGCAATGGGTGAAGGAGATGCAGAAATAGCTGGAATATGTGGTCTTTTTGTTGGTTTTCAAGGAATAATTACTACCTTATTTATAGCAATAGTATCAGCAGGAATTATAGCGTCAATACTTCTTATTTTAAAAATAAAGGATAAAAAATCAGAAATAGCTTTTGGACCATATATTTCATTAGGAGCTATATTATTTATACTTATAGGAGAAAATATATATTTTATATAATTATTTACTTTAGCTTAAATTAATATATTTTAAAAATATTATAAGGAGGCTTTTAAGTGAAAATCTTAAAAAACAAAATTAGAAAGAAAGGTTTTACCCTTGTTGAATTAATTATAGTAATAGCAATTATGGCTATTTTAGCTGCAGTAGCTATTCCTAGCTTTAGTAGTATAAAAGAAAGTGCTAATGCAAAGGCTGATTTGTCTAACGCAAAGACTATAGCTACAGCTGTCAATGCTTTATTAGCAGAGGGTGAAGTAGAAATAACAAAAAATACAGAGATAGATTTATCAGATGGATCAGAAACAGCAAAAGCTATAGTTGAATATTTACAGACTGTTCCTAAGACATCAGATGATGGAAGCTTTACAGTAAATATTGATGAAAGTGAAAGGGTAACAGTATTAGCAGATGGGGAAGTAGTATATCCTGAAGCTACTAATAAAGAAGAAAATTAATGGTTGATTATTAAAAATTTTATTTATAGCTATTAGAGGTTGGAGCTAAATAAATTTAAAACTTAATAAATTGATACTATTTATATTGTTAGTAATATTAGTAGCATTAAAAATAGTATCTTTTTATTTAATGAATTTAGAGTAATTGAAAGTATAGATTTATGAAAAATATATATAATAATACTTTGAAATAATACTTGCAAAATTATTGACATAGCTTAAATGGAGATATATAATATCTATAAATTAAAAAAGATAAAAACAAAAGCTCGTATATCCTCTGAATATGGCAGAGAGTATCTACCGGAAACCTTAAATTTCTGACTATGAGTGATTTTAATATAATACTGTATATTAATAGAGTTAGAGTAGGTATATTAACTTCACTAAGAAGAAGTTATATGCCTTTTTTTATTAAAAAAATTTACTATAAAATATAATTATAGTTATTTGTTTAAAAGAATATATATTAATATTTAAAGGTTTAAACGATAAATATAATAAAAATTAATATATGGTTTTTTTTTATACATAAAAATAGATAATAAATATTTTAATTCATTTTTAAATTATTTTGCAGGAAAAAAATTATTTCAAGGGGGAAGAACAATGGCAAGAATTATAAAAACAGCTTATACATTTGATGATGTATTATTAGTACCAAACAAATCTGAGGTTTTACCTAATGAGGTTAGCTTAAAAACTAAGTTAACTAAGAAGATAACATTAAATATTCCTTTAATGAGTGCTAGTATGGATACAGTTACTGAATCAAAAATGGCAATTGCTATAGCTAGAGAAGGTGGAATAGGGATTATCCACAAAAATATGACTATAGAAGAGCAGGCAAAAGAAGTTGATAGAGTTAAGAGACAAGAAAATGGAATTATAACAGATCCAATATTTTTATCAGAAGAACATACAATAAAGGAAGCTCAAGAGCTTATGTCTCAATATAGAATTTCTGGAGTTCCTATAACAAGAGGAACTAAACTTGTTGGAATAATTACAAATAGAGATATAGTTTTTGAAACAAATTTTGATAAAAAAGTTTCAGAAGTTATGACAAAAAGCCCATTGGTAACTTCAAAAGAAGGTACAACCTTAGAAGAAGCCCTTGAAATTTTAAAGAAGCATAAAATAGAAAAATTACCTTTAGTAGATAGTGAAGATAATTTAAAAGGATTAATTACAATTAAAGATATAGAAAAAGCTAAAGCTTACCCAAATGCTGCAAAAGATGAAAAGGGAAGATTATTATGTGGAGCGTCAGTTGGAATTACTAAGGATATGATGGAGAGAGTAGATGCTTTAGTTAAAGTTAGCGTAGATGTTATAACATTAGATACTGCACATGGCCACTCAAAAGGTGTTATAGATGCAATAAAAGCAATAAAGGATAAATATCCAGAACTTCAAATTATAGCAGGAAATATTGCAACTGCTGAAGCTACAAGAGATTTAATTGAAGCTGGTGCAGACTGTGTTAAGGTAGGTATAGGACCTGGATCTATATGTACTACAAGAATAGTTGCAGGTGTTGGAGTTCCTCAATTAACAGCTGTTATGGATTGTGCAGAAGAAGGAAGAAAATATGGAATTCCAGTAATTGCTGATGGTGGATTAAAATATTCAGGAGATATAGTTAAGGCTTTAGCTGCTGGAGCATCAGTTGCAATGATGGGATCAATATTTGCAGGTTGTGATGAAGCACCAGGAGCAACAGAAATATATCAAGGAAGAAGTTATAAGGTTTATAGAGGAATGGGGTCACTTGGAGCCATGGAAAAGGGATCAAGTGATAGATATTTCCAAAATGGAACTAAGAAGTTTGTACCAGAAGGTGTTGAAGGAAGAGTAGCATACAAGGGATACTTAGCAGATACTATATATCAATTATTAGGTGGAATAAAATCAGGAATGGGTTATTTAGGAGCTCCTACATTAGATGATTTATATGAAAATGCTAAGTTTGTAATTCAAACTTCATCAGGTATTAGAGAAAGTCATCCACATGATGTTAATATAACTAAAGAAGCACCTAACTACAGTAAATAATTTAAGACTGGAGGTAACCTATGAATAAAGAGTTAGTATTAGTTATTGACTTTGGAGGTCAATACAATCAATTAATAGCAAGAAGAGTAAGAGAATGTGGAGTTTATTGTGAAGTACACCCATATACTTTAACTGTTGATAAGATAAAAGAAATGAAACCTAAAGCAATAATATTTACAGGAGGTCCAAATAGTGTATATGGTGAAGATTCTCCTTTATGTGAAAAAGAGTTGTTTGAAGCAGGAATACCTGTTTTAGGTATATGCTATGGATCACAATTAATGGCTCATATGCTTGGAGGAAAAGTTGCTACAGCTCCAGTAAGTGAATATGGAAAAACAGAAGTTAAGATAAATATTGAATCAAAGTTATTTGAAGGAGTTTCTCAATCTACAATTTGTTGGATGAGTCATACAGATTATATAGAAAAGGCTCCAGAAGGGTTTAAGATTATAGCTAATACACCAGTATGTCCTGTGGCTGCTATGGAATGTGAAGAAAGAAAATTATATGCAGTTCAGTATCATCCAGAAGTTATGCATACAGAAGAAGGAACAAAAATGATTTCAAATTTCTTATATAATGTTGCAAAGTGTTCTGGAGATTGGAAAATGGACTCTTTTGTTGAGAAGACAATAGAAGAAATTAGAGCAAAGGTTGGAAATGGTAGGGTATTATGTGCTTTATCAGGTGGAGTTGATTCATCAGTTGCAGCTGTATTACTTTCAAAAGCTGTTGGAAATCAACTAACATGTGTATTTGTTGATCATGGATTACTTCGTAAAAATGAAGGTGATGAAGTTGAAGAAGTATTTGGACCGAATGGACAATATGACTTAAACTTTATTAGAGTAAATGCTCAAGAAAGATTCTATGAAAAGTTAAAAGGTGTAGAAGAACCAGAACAAAAGAGAAAGATAATCGGAGAAGAGTTTATTAGAGTATTTGAAGAAGAAGCTAAAAAGATTGGAACAGTAGATTTCTTAGTACAAGGAACTATTTATCCAGATGTAATTGAAAGTGGACTTGGAAAATCAGCAGTTATAAAATCTCACCATAATGTTGGAGGACTTCCAGACTATGTTGATTTTAAAGAAATAATCGAACCATTAAGATTATTATTTAAGGATGAAGTACGTAAAGCTGGTTTAGAACTTGGAATACCTGAGAAGCTAGTATTTAGACAACCATTCCCAGGACCTGGACTTGGAATACGTATAATTGGTGAAGTAACATCTGAAAAGGTTAGAATAGTTCAAGATGCAGATGCAATTTATAGAGAAGAAATTGCAAATGCTGGAATAGATAAAGAAATAGGCCAATACTTTGCAGCACTTACTAACATGCGTTCAGTAGGAGTTATGGGAGATGAAAGAACTTATGATTATGCTATAGCACTTCGTGCAGTAACAACAAGTGATTTCATGACAGCAGAGTCAGCAGATCTTCCATGGGAAGTACTTGGAAAAGTAACAACTAGGATAGTAAATGAAGTTAAAGGTGTAAATAGAGTTTTTTATGATTGTACTGGGAAACCACCAGCAACTATAGAATTTGAATAAAATAGAAGTATAAATTTAAGTAAAAAGCCTGTTTTATAGAAATTATTTTAAATTATAATCTATAAAATAGGCTTAATTTTATATTATTCCCCCCTTAATATACCACCATAAATATAATGATGTTTATTTAAAGTTTTAAGAAAGACAATGAGCTTATATTTATGAAGTTTCTTATAATCTATTTTACTAGGAATAGGAATGTATAATTTAAAATAATGTTTAATGGAGTTTTTATTTTAGATTTTTTTAAGTAAATCATGAAAAATAAATAGTATAATTATAAGAGAAAAAGATACTATTTCGCAATGCTGATTACGAAATAATATCTTTTTTTTATAAGTTTATTTATATTAAACTAAAAACTATGATTTTTTAAATTTCTAATAGCCTACAAATGGCTTAAAACCGTTGATTTTTATTTCTTCGCAAAAATTACT
>JAFSER010000036.1 GCA_017435645.1 Clostridium sp.
AATTTAATTTTATATTTTTAATAAATTTTTACAATATTATTTTTATTTTTTCTTTTAATTAAGGGGTTGCCATCTGACAACCCCTTATAATTATATCCCATATTTATACTTTATAAACTATTTATTAGAATTTATTATATTAATATTCTTTTTAAAATAGTCATATCCAGATATTAATGTCATTATTACGGCTAATAATAATAATAATACAGGTAAATATCTCATACACATATTAAGATAATTATTGTTTTTAAATATATTCATTAAATAGTTGGATGAATTAATATTAACTTGCAATAATAATGCTATAATTGCTGATATTTGTGTTATTGTTTTTATTTTCCCCCATACACTTGCAGCAATAACTTTTCCCTCTGATGCTGCTATTGTTCTAATTCCAGATACAGCAAACTCTCTAGCTATAATAATAAATGCAGCCCACGATGGTATAACCTGTAATTCCACTAAAGAAATTAGTGCTGCTGTAACTAATAACTTATCTGCCAACGGGTCCATAAACTTTCCAAAGTTAGTTATTTGATTTCTACTTCTTGCAATATACCCATCTAACTGATCTGTTATAGATGCAATTATAAATATAAATGTTGCTATAAAAGTTCCATATGGAATATCTTGAACAGCAATAAATATTAAAAATACTGGAACTAAAAATATTCTTACCATAGTTAGCTTATTTGCTAAATTCATCGCATATCTCTCCTACCAAATCATACTCTAACGCATCTGTTATTTTTACTCTAAGCATATCTCCTTTATTTATGTCTATATTAGACTTTATAAATACTGCTCCATCTATTTCAGGAGCCATTTCTGAAGTTCTTCCTATGAAAAATTTACCTTTTCTTCCTTCTACAATAATATCATAAACTTTTGATATTTTCAATTTGTTTAATTGTTCTACTACATCTTTTTGAATTCTCATAAGTTTATCTTGTCTAATACTCTTAACTTCTTCATCAATTTGATTAGACATAATAGCAGCTGGAGTCCCTTCTTCTTTTGAATATTTAAATACTCCAACATTGTCTAATTTATATTCGGTAAGAAAATCACATAATTCATTAAAATCCTCTTCTGTTTCCCCTGGAAAGCCTACTATTAAAGAAGTTCTTAAAGCTATACTTGGTATTCTATTTCTAAGTTTTTCTATTATACCTACTATAGTCTCTTTATTTGTTCTTCTAGCCATTTTCTTAAGAATATTGTTACTAATATGTTGAATTGGTAAATCTAAATATTTTACTACTTTTGGGTTTGTGGCCATTTCCTCTATTAACTCATCTGTTATTTCTTCTGGATAACAATAAAGAAGTCTTATCCATTCTACTCCATTTATCTCTGAAATTTCTCTTACTAACTCATGTAACTTATTTTCTTTATATATATCCATTCCATAGTATGTTAAATCCTGAGCTATTAATATAATTTCCTTAACTCCATTTTTAACAAGTAAATTAACTTCTTCTAATATAGCTTCTTTAGCTCTACTTCTAAATTTACCTCTAATCTTAGGAATTATACAATAAGTACAATAATTATTACATCCTTCTGCTATTCTAACATATGCTGTGTGTTTATCTGTAGTAAGTAGCCTTACCCCTTCATTAATATTTTCATCACTGTAATTTGCTGCATATAACTTTCTTTCACCTTTAATAAAATCTAGAATCAACTTATGTATTTTCATATAGTCATTTACTCCCATAAGTATATCTATTTCTGGCATTAACTCTAATAGTTCTTCCCCATATCTTTGAGTTAAACATCCTGTAGCTATTAGCATTTTACACTTATATTTTTGTTTATATTCTGCCATTTCAAGTATAGTATCTATCGATTCTTGTTTTGCACTTTCTATAAATCCACATGTATTTACAATTATTATCTCTGCTTCTTTAGGATCATTTGTTATTTCATAAAACTTATTTATAGTTCCTAAAATAAGTTCAGAATCTACTCTATTCTTATCGCATCCTAAACTTACCATACCAACTTTATATTTTTCCACAATCCTTCCTCCTATGTTACTAAATATACTTGTTTTTTTCTAAATCTTATTTTAATGTAGAAAAATAAGATTTACAAGTTTTTTTACTAGTCAATATTCAATTCATTCTTACTTATTAAAATTTGTCTTGGTCTACTTCCATCTTTTTCTGATATTATTTTTCTTTCTTCAAGCTCATCCATTATTCTAGAAGCTCTATTAAATCCTATTCTCAGCTTTCTTTGTAAAAATGAAGTTGAGGCTTGATTATACTCTACAACTACTTTTATTGCATCATAAATAAGCGCATCTTCATCATCACAATCTAAAGATTTACTATTACTTTCCTTGCTTTCATTTTCAATATGTTCTATTATATCCGCCTCATAATCTGATTGTTCTTCATCCTTTATAAATGCAACTACTTTCTCCACTTCTTCTTCTGAAATAAAGGCTCCTTGCACTCTTATAGGTTTGTTTTCACCAATAGGATTGTATAGCATATCTCCTCTACCTAATAACTTTTCAGCACCAGTTTGATCTAATATAGTTCTTGAATCTATACCAGATGAAACAGCAAATGAAATTCTTGATGGAATATTAGCTTTTATAACTCCTGTAATAACATCTACTGATGGTCTTTGGGTAGCAATAATTAAATGCATTCCTGCTGCTCTAGCCATTTGAGCTAATCTACAAATATAATCTTCAACATCATTAGGACATGCCATCATTAAATCTGCAAGCTCATCTACTATTATTACAGTATATGGTAATTTTTCTTCTATCAGTCCTTTATCAAATAATGAATTATAGCTCTCTATATTTCTTACTGAAGACTCTGCAAAAAGCTTATATCTTTTATTCATCTCATTTACTGCCCAATTCAATGCTGCTGCTGCCTTTTTAGGGTCTGTTACAACTGGTATTAATAAATGTGGTATACCATTATATACACTAAGTTCTACCACTTTTGGATCTATCATTAATAACTTAACCTCTTTAGGACTATATTTATATAATAAGCTTACTATTAATGTATTAATGCACACTGATTTCCCTGAACCTGTAGCTCCTGCAATTAACATATGGGGCATAGTTGCTAAATCACCAACAACACATTTCCCAGCTATGTCCTTACCTAAGGCAAATGCTAACTTTTTATTTGTTTTTTTAAATTCTTCTGAATCTAGTACTTCTCTTAAAAATACTGCTGTTTGCTTATTATTTGGAACTTCAATACCTATAGCAGCTTTCCCTGGAATAGGCGCTTCCATTCTTACTCCACTAGCTGCAAGCCCTAAAGCTATATCATCCTGAAGATTAACTATTTTAGATACTTTAACTCCTGGACTTGGTTGTATTTCAAATCTAGTAACAGATGGTCCTTTTGTAACCTGTATTATCTTGGCATCTACCCCAAAATCACTTAATATCCCTTCTAATTTATTTGCATTTTCAATTAATTCTCGCTTATCTTGTCCTTTAAGCTTAGTTCTACTATTTACATTTAAAAGTTCCATAGATGGATGATGATATACCTTTTCTTTTTTTTCTCCTACTAAACTTTCTTCAATTTCTTTGTTAATAACTTCTTTAACATTATTATCTAGTTTTTCTTTTTTATTACTCCTTTCAACCGTATTCATTTCTTTAACAGATATATTATCTTTTTTATCTTCATCAAAAACTCTTATATCAAAAGGATTATTTATTTGATTATTATAACTTGTATTTCCTATATATGTCTCACTTACTATAGCTTCAGATGGTGAATACTCAATGGATGAATTTTTCATAAAGTCTAATATTTTTATTTTATTATTAATACAATTAATAAACTCTTCTCGCTCCTTTTCTTCTTCCACTTTAGGTTCTACTTCAATAAAAGGAGTATTATTATAACTTTTCCTACTTTTAGGTTTGTCTTCTTTTAATTCCTTAAGCTTTTCTTTTGGTTGTTTTTTTAACTTTTCTTTAAAGATTATAAAAATATCATATACAGTTATTTCACATATAAAAGTAATACTTATTATTATCGAAGCAAAATACACTATATACGAACCAATAAAACCTACTATTTTACTCAAATAATAAGCTAATATATGACCTACTATTCCACCATGCAGTCCTTCTGTTTTTATTATTTCTTGCCAAGTTTGAAATAAACCCTCTTTCTTTTGTAATATATTAATACTTCCTGAAGCACATGCTAATGTAAGTGAAATTATTAATAGAGTTACTCCAAAAACTCTTTTTTTCTCTATTATATCCACTTTTGAAGAAATAATATAATATCCAAAATATATTAAATATAGAGGAAGTACAAAAGCACTAACCCCTATTATCCTGTATCCTATTTGTCTGGATAATGTGGATAAAGCTCCTGCCCATGTTGTATATATACTTATAGATAATAAAATCCCTAAAAAGATATATATAACACCTTTAATATCACCTTTTTCTTTTTCACTGGTTTTCTTATTTGTATTATTTTTACTGCTAACATTCTTACTTTTAGTTCTAGCCATATCTTCAACCCACCTTTTCCACTTATGGTAATACATTTCTTTACATAATAATATTATAAACATTAATAAAAAAAAAGCAATTTAAATAATATTCTTACTTAAATTACTTTTCTGTAAATAATATATCCTTTTATATTTATAATTTATTATTTTCTCTTTCTTTTATTAATTCTTTAAGCTTGCATATTGCATCGCTTATTCCACCTTCTTCATCTATAAGACCACATTCTACTGCTTGATTTCCAATTAAAATAGTACCCATATCATTTAAAAGCTCATCAGATTTTAACATCATTTCTTTTAATTCTTCTTTATTTATTTTTGAAGTCCTTATAATAAAATTATCTATTCTTTCCTGCATTTTTTTGAAGTAATTAAATGTTTGTGCAACTCCAATTACAAAACCATTCATTCTTATAGGATGAACTATCATCGTCGCTGAAGAAGTAATAAAAGAATAGCTTGAAGATGTAGCTAATGGAACTCCTATTGAATGTCCTCCACCAATTACTATAGATACTGTTGGCTTTGATAATGAATTTATCATTTCAGCTATAGCAAGACCTGCTTCTACATCTCCACCTACTGTGTTTAATATTATTAATACACCTTTTACTTTATCACTTCTTTCCATTGCTATTAACTGTGGAATTACATGTTCATATTTGGTTGCTTTAGTTTGTGATGGTAAAACTTGATGTCCTTCTATTTGTCCAATAATAGGTAAAATTTGAATACTTTGATCATTATCTATCATATTACTGTTCCCAAGCTCTATTATTTCTTCTCTTTTTTCTTTAGCTTCATCTAATTCTTCTTTTTCTATGTCATTATCTTCATTGATTAACGTATTTTTATTTTGCTTCATAATAAAATCCTCCTATACAGTTATTTTATACAAGAGGATTTATTTTATTCACCTAAACCAAAAGCTTTGTGCAATAAATTTAAGGCTTTATCAATATATTCATTTTTAATTAAACACCATATAGTCATATTAGAGTCAGCTGTCTGCAATATTTCTATAGAATTCTCTGCTAAAATATTTATTATTTTTGCCATTATTCCTGGTACACCTGTCATTCCAACTCCAACAATAGCTATAGTACTACAATTATCTATTATTCTATGATTTATTTTTATATTATTTAATACCTTTAAAACTTCTTCTTTCTTACTTGAATCAATAGTAAATACTTGTTCAGTAGGAAAAATATTTATTAAATCTAAACTTATTTCATTTTTCGCTAGTATATCTAATAAATATCTATAATTACTGTTGTTTTCATTCTCTTTTAATTTAACTGTAATTTGTGTTCTATTATTTAAATTAGTAATTCCTGATACTATCTTGTTATTATTTAAATTTCCCTTATCGTTTATTAAAGTACCATTACAATTACTCATTGTATTTTTTATTAAAATAGGTATATTAGCTTTTCTAGCACAATCTACAGCTCTTGGATGAATTACCTTAGCCCCTTGATCAGCTAATTGAAAAATTTCATTATAGCTTATTGAAGAAATTAAGGTTGCATCCTTAACTATCCTAGGATCAGCTGTCATAATACCATCTACATCTGTATATATTTCTATTTTTTCTGCCTTTATTGCTTCTCCCAATATACATGCAGAAGTATCACTTCCACCTCTTCCTAATGTAGTAAAATAACCTTCTCTTGTTATACCTTGAAATCCTGCAACTACTGGTATCTTACCTGAATTTAATGTTTTATAAATATTATGAATATCCGTACATATTAATTCTGCCTCAGTAAAATTCTCATTAGTTATAATACCTGCTTGCCCGCCAGTAAGTGGAACTGCTTCTATTCCTTTATTTATTAAGGTATTGCACATGATAACTGAACTAATCATTTCTCCACAACACATAAGCATATCTACAGCTTGTAGATTATCAACCTTAAAATCACTATCTACCAAAGATAATAAAGTATCTGTAGCATAAGGTTCTCCTTTTCTTCCCATTGCAGAAACTACAACAACAGGTGAATATCCTTTTTCTATTGCTTCTTTAACCTTAAAAGCTACATTTTCTCTTCTATCTTTAGTTGATACTGAGGTTCCCCCAAACTTTTGTATGATTATTCTCAAACAATCACCCCCTAAGCTTATGCTCTTGCTCTTTTTATCTTATTTTTATCAGCTGAAACTACAATTACATTAGTCCCCACCTTAGTAATGTAATTCCAAGGAATCTCTACATATTCTCTACTACTGAAAAATCCAAGCTTACTTCCAGCAACAGCTGCCACAATAAATTGTAAATTACCCTCTTCATCAATAATAAAATCCAACGCTTGTTGAGTATCATATTTTTCCGCTTCTTCAGTATTAAATATTTCATAACCTTCTAAATCACTTAAAAACCTATATCTATCATCTATTTTACTATCCTCTTCATAATAATTATCTTTTTTTCTATCTCTTTTAAACACAAGATCACCTCCAAAAGTACCTTATGTTAATGATATGATAAAAAAATAATTTTTAGACCACTATACTTTTAAAATATTATCTTTAATTGAATTATCATATGCTCTGATACTAGGCTCTATAATTTGATTTAATTTACTATACTCTATATCTTGACCTACATATGCTGAACTTATTATACCTGGCTTAAAACATGTATCTAATACATAATTTATGTCATCATCATTTATATTGTTAATTTTTTTTATAACTTCTTCTTGTGTTTTTATTTTATTTTGGAATAGCATACTTCTAGCATTTGAAAACATTCTTGAAGAAGTACTTTCTAAACCTAATATATAGTTAGCCTTTATTTTTTCCTTGTTTATTTCAAGTAACTCCTTAGAAATACCTTTCTTTGCAAAAGCTTTAACTTCTCTATCAATTACTTCTAAGGCTTTTTGTGCAGATTCTTTACTTACTCCTGTATAAATATTATTAATTCCCACTCCTAAATATGGTTGAGCATATGAATATATTGTATAGCATAATCCAAGCTCCTCCCTAACCTTTTGAAATAATATAGAAGATGCTCCTCCACCTAAGATATTATTTAACAATACTAAAGAATATGATTTTTCATGAGCATAAGGTAACCCCTTTAAAACTAAATTTATATGCAGTTGCTCAATTTGTTTATTTGTGTATTTACTTTCTGTTAATAAAATTGGCGAATTATATGTTGGCACATAATCATCATTACCTTCCCAAGGTCCAAAATTATCTTCCAATAGCTTTAATAATTCCTTTTCATTAAATTTTCCACAAACTGAAATCACAGAATTATTAGGCGTATAATGAGATTTTACAAAGTCCTTTATCTTTTTACTGTTAAAGGATTTAACATGTTCTATTGTCCCTAATATAGGATATGATAAGGAATTTTCTCCAAATACAGCTTTTGATTGTATATTATCTAATACATCTTCTGGAGAATCTTCACTCATATTTATTTCTTCAATTACTACACCCTGTTCTTTTTTTATTTCCTCATCATCAAACTTTGAGTTAATAAGCATATCTGCAAGAATTTCTACCGATAAATCTAAATGAGTATTTAAAGCTTTTATATAATAACAAGTTGCTTCTTTACTTGTATATGCATTAATCTGTCCACCTACATTTTCTATTTGCTGTACTATTTCTTTGGAATTTCTTTTTTCTGTTCCTTTAAAGAACATATGCTCAATAAAATGTGATATCCCATTAACACTTATGTCTTCATTTCTAGATCCATTTTGAACCATAACTCCTACACTTATAGAATTTACGTGATCTATATATTCTGTAACTACTCTTAAACCATTTTTTAATTTATAAATATTGTACATTATTACTCCTTTTTCCCTTTAAATTTCTTTATATTAATATTATTGTATTTTTATTGTTACTTATGTAATATAGTATAAATTTTATCATATAAAAGAAAAAAGGCAATAAATTGCCCTTTACTAATATTTATTATTCTGATTTTTCTTCTGAACTGTCTACTAAAGCATCTTTTCTTGAAAGATTGATTCTTCCTTGATTATCTATTTCAGTTACCTTAACTAATATTTCGTCTCCAACTGAAACAACATCTTCTACTTTATTGACTCTAGATTTATCTAACTTAGATATATGACATAAGCCTTCTTTATTAGGAAGAATTTCTACAAAAGCACCAAAAGCTGCAATTTTTGTAACCTTTCCTAAATAAACTTCTCCTGCTTTTACTTCTTTAGTTAATCCTTCAATAATAGATATTGCTTTCTTAACTCCTTCATGATCTGGTGATGAAACAAAAACAGTTCCGTCCTCTTTTATATCTATCTTTACTCCAGTTTCTTCAATAATTTTATTTATTACTTTACCACCAGCACCAATTATATCTCTAATCTTTTCTGGATCTACAGTTATTATTAATGTTTTTGGAGCATATTTAGAAACTTCTTTTCTATATTCAGGAATACAAGCTTCTATTTTTTCTAAAATTTCTAATCTAGCTTTTCTTGCTCCAGTTATAGCATCTTCTATTACCTTAAAGCTTAAACCTTTTATCTTAGTATCTACTTGAATAGATGTAATACCTTCAACAGTACCAGCTACTTTAAAGTCCATATCAGCAAAGAAATCTTCAATACCTTGAATATCAGTTAATACTTCTTCTCTTGTAAGATCTTCAGATGTAATAAGCCCCATTGCTATACCTGCAGCTGGTCTTTTTATAGGAACACCTGCATCTAACAATGCTAATGTACTACCACATACTGATGCTTGTGATGTTGAACCATTTGAACTTAAAACTTCTGAAACTAATCTTATAGTATAAGGAAACTCATCTTCTGATGGTATTAATGGTTCTAATGCTCTTTCAGCTAAAGCACCATGTCCTATTTCTCTTCTTCCTGGTCCTCTTAAAGGTTTAACTTCACCTACTGAATATCCTGGGAAGTTATAGTGATGCATGTATCTTTTTGATTCTATTTCACCTATACCATCTATTATTTGAATATCTCCTATTGCACCTAATGTAGCAACTGTCATAACTTGAGTTAATCCTCTTGTAAATATACCAGTTCCATGAGTTCTTGGTAAAACTCCAACTTCACAAGAAATTGGTCTTACCTCATCAAATGCTCTTTCATCTGGTCTTCTATGATGATTTAAAAGCATATCTCTTACCACTTCTTTTTGTAAGTTATAAATTATCTCTTTAATATCACCAATATTTTCTGGATATTTTTCTTCAAATTCTCCATATATCTTTTCAGTAACTATGTCCATAGCAGCATTTCTTTCATCTTTGTCACTTATCCACATAGCTTCTTTTATTATTTCACCAGAAAAATCCTTTATTTCTTTTTCTAGTTCTTCACTTGGCTTATATAATTCTGGAACTATTTTTTCTTTTCCGAACTTAGCCATAGCCTCTTCTTGGAACTTAATAATATCTTGACAGCTATCAAAACCAAATCTAATAGCATCAAGCATTACATCTTCAGGTATTTCTTTACCACCTGCTTCAATCATCATAACTCTTTCGCTAGTAGCACAAACAGTTAATTGAAGAATACTTTCTTCTCTTTCTTTTGATGTTGGATTTAAAATGAATTTTCCATCGATTAGTCCTACTTGCACAGCTGCAACAGGTGTTGTAAAAGGTATACTTGATAAGCATAATGATAATGAGGCTGCATTTATAGCTAAAATTTCTGGTAAATTATCTTTTTCAACTGATACTACTGTACAAACAACTTGAACATCGTTTCTATATCCTTTTGGAAATAAAGGTCTTAGCGGTCTATCTACTGCTCTTCCATATAGTATAGCATTTTCTGAAGGTCTTCCTTCTCTTTTTATAAATCCACCTGGAATTTTACCTACTGAATATAATCTTTCTTCATATTCAACACTTAGTGGGAAAAAGTCTATTCCCTCTCTTGGTTTTTCTGAGGCATTAACATTAGTTAAAATAACTGTATCTCCATAACTAATGAATGATGCTATATTCGATAACATTCCTATTTTCCCAAATTCTAGCTTAAGTTCTCTTCCTGCTATATTTGTTGTCATTACATTGTTCATTTTGTAACCTCCTTTCAAGGCTCAATACTTATCATTTAAATTTGTTAAAATAATAGAGCGGCTTAAAAACCGCTCTAAAAACTATCTTCTTAAGCCTAATTTTTTGATTATAGCTCTATATCTTTCGATATCTTGCTCAGCTAAGTAGTTTAGAAGACCTCTTCTTCTACCAACCATCATTAAAAGACCTCTTCTTGAGTGATGGTCTTTTTTGTGCATCTTTAAGTGTCCAGTTAAAGAATTAATTCTTTCTGTTAATAAAGCGATTTGCACTTCTGGTGAACCAGTATCTCCTTCATGTCTTGCGTGTTCTTTAATAATTTCTTGCTTTTTTATTGCGTCCATTTATCGCACCTCCGTAAATTTATCCCCTAAATCCATGAAATAAGCTAGCAACCCTTATATCTTAGATTTAGGTTCTTCTTTGATATTATATCAAAACATATTATTGTTGTAAATTATATTTTTTTAATAACTATACTATAATTGATTTATTTTTTATAGAATTTATATCTTTTTTTATTTGGCTTACTAAATCTTCTATTGAATCGAATTTTTTCTCGCCTCTTATTCTTTCAATAAAATAAACTTTTATTTCTTCATCATATATATTTTTATTAAAATCTAAAATAAAGGTTTCTATAGTTAATTGTTGCCCATTTACTGTTGGATTATTCCCTATTGAAGTAATTCCTCTATATATTTTATTGTTATACTTTACATTAGTATAGTATACTCCCTTACATGGAATAATCATTTTTTCATCAAATCCTAAATTAGCTGTAGGAATTCCTATTGTTCTTCCTATCTTTCTTCCATGAACAACCTTTCCATTTATTGAATAAGGCTTAGATAACATATTAAGAGCTTCGCTAACATTACCTTCCAATATACAATTTCTAATTCTAGTACTACTTATAGATTCATTCTTATATGTATATGGTTCTATAATATATAGTTCATATCCATACTTTTTCTTAAGCTTCTTTAAAAGCTCTACATCACCAATATTTTTATGTCCAAATCTAAAGTTAAATCCAACTATTATCCCTTTAACATTATAATCTTCGCAAAGCATTTTTATGAAATCCTCTGCTTCCATTAACATAAATTCCTTTGTGAAGGTCCTAAGAACTACTATATCTATTTCTTCTTCTTGTAAATATTCAAGCTTAGTTTCTAAATCTATAATTAATTTAGGTACATTTAAAGGATTAATAATTGTTTTAGGATGATTTTTATAAGTAAAAACCATACTTCTTCCTTTTTTTTCTTTAGCTACTTTAACAGTTTTTCTTATAAGAGACCTATGCCCATAATGAAGTCCATCAAAACTACCTAAAGCTACATAATTATCATTATCTTTATTATCTATAATAATATTATCTATTACTATCATATAAGCACCTCTAATTAATTAACAATTTTTCTATCTTAAAGCCTTGATGATCAGCTTTTCCAAGACCAATAAATATGCCATCTTCATTATAAACTCTATATAGTTTTTCCAACTCATACTTATCTTTAGTAAATCTTTTATCAAAAACTTTAACTCCATTAATTAAAAGTTTAGAGTATTTATTAATAACAATTAATTTTTCATAAAAATCTAATGCATCTTCTATTCTTATTATATACTGGTTTACATTTTCTGCTGTTAAATCATTAATATTTATAGAATCTTCTTCTCTAAACTTAGAGGTTTTTGTTCTTTTAAGTTTTGTCATTGCAGCTCCAACATTTAATGTTTTACCAATATCATAGCAAAGACTTCTAATATATGTTCCTTTTGAGCATGTTACCTTCATAGATATATATGGATTATTAATACTTATATCTTCTATATTAATTATATTAACTAATCGTCCTTCTCTTTCGACTTCAATTCCTTTTCTTGCAAGTTCATATAATCTTACTCCATTTTGTTTTAAGGCTGAATACATAGGTGGAACTTGATTATATTCTCCTATGTAGGATTTTATAGCATTTAATATATCTTCATCATTTAAATTACATGGATTATTTTCTTCGATTATATCTCCTTCTAAATCATAAGTTGTAGTAATAATTCCTAGCTTAAACTCAACTTCGTAGACCTTATCAGACTTCATAATATAATCAATTATTTTTGTACCTTTACCAATACATACTGGAAGTACTCCAGAAGCTTCTGGGTCTAATGTGCCAGTATGTCCAACCTTTTTTGTATTAGTAATCTTTTTTATCATTCTAACTACATCAAAGGATGTCATACCTGTATTTTTAAATATATTAATTACTCCATCCATTATAACAACTCTTTCTCTATCTCTTCTAATATTACATCTTTTGCTTTTTCTATAGTATAGCCATTTAAGTTTATCCCTGCTGCCTTAATATGACCACCACCACCTAATTTTTCTGCTATTTTTCTAACATCAAAATTATTTTTAGATCTTAAGCTAATTTTTGAACCCTTATCAGTCTCTTTTACTAATACTGCAACTTCAACTCCCTTAATTTGTAGACCAAAAGAAATAATATTAGAAGTATCTCCTATTTCTATATCTAATTCTTCAGCATAAGCTTTAGGTATTTTTATTAAAGCTACCTTTCTATTAAAGAAAAGCTCCATATTATTAATAGCTTTTCCTATTAATCTTATTTTTTCAAAGCTATTATTATCATAAATATTTTGATATATATAATTATTATTTACACCAATTTTTTTTAAATCAGAAGCAATTTTATGAGTTCTAGCTGTTACATTTGAATGTCTAAATCCTCCTGTATCTGTTACTAGTGAAGTATATATACACGTACCTATTTCATAATTTATATCATTTTTTATGGATAAATCTACACCTAATAATCCTAATAATTCAAATATTATTTCAGCTGTTGCTGATGCCTCAGTATCTACATAATTATATTTACCATATTTATCATTTGAAAGATGGTGGTCTATATTTATTATTGTTTTATTAAAACTATTAAGTTCTGCAGATATACGATCTATATTGCCACAATCTACAACTATAACTATATCCGTATCATTGCTAGGTGTTGTAACTAATCCTGTGGCCTCATTAGACGATTTTAAAAACTGAAGATTGTCTGAAATTATATCTTTTGAAATTAAATAAGCGTCTTTTTTTAAATATATTAAAGCATTTAATAGTGCAAGTGCACTACCTACAGCATCACCATCCGGTGATACATGATAGGTAATGCCTATTTTTTTACTATTTAATATTACCTTACTAATATCAAATAAAGTATTCACTATTTTTCCTTAGTCTTATCTATAAGCTCTTCAATTCTCATACTATAGCTTATAGAATCATCTAATTCAAATATAATTTGAGGAGTATTTCTTAAATTCATTCTATGACCTACTTCTCTTCTTACATATCCACTTGCACTTTTTAATGCTGCAAAGGTTTCATTTTTTTCTTCTTCATTTTTTCCAAATACACTTACAAATACCTTTGCATATCTTAAATCCTTAGTTACCTTAACAGATGTTATTGATACCATTGCTGTCATTCTTGGATCTTTAATCTCATCTCTTATAATTACGCTTATTTCTCTTCTAACTTCTTCGTTTATTCTTCCGCCTCTATAATTAGCCATTTATTATCACCTCTTTAAATTAAAGCTGCTTTCTTTCAGTTGCTTGCATAGTAAATGATTCTACTATATCGCCTTCTTTAATATCATTAAATCTTTCAATGCTTAAACCACACTCATATCCAGCTGCCACTTCCTTAACATCATCTTTGAATCTCTTTAATGATGCTAATGTTGATTCGAATATCACTATTCCATCTCTTATTACTCTTACTTCAGAGTTTCTTAAAATCTTACCATCTAGCACATAAGAACCTGCAATTGTACCAACGTTTGAAATTTTATAAACCATTCTAACTTCTGCCTTACCATTAATAACTTCCTTGTATTCTGGATCAAGCATTCCTATCATAGCTGATTTAACATCTTCTATTGCATCGTATATAATTCTATAAGTTTTAATTCCTACGCCTTCCTTATCAGCAACTGTTGATGCATTTGAATCTGGTCTTACATTAAATCCTATTAACAATGCATTAGATGCCTTAGCAAGAATAACATCTGTTTCTGATATAGCTCCAACTCCACCATGTATCACTCTAACTCTTACATCATCAGTTGATAATTTCTCTAAAGATTGTTTAATAGCTTGAACTGAACCTTGTACATCAGCTTTTACTATTATGCTTAGTTCTTTAACTGTACCTTCTTGAATTTGGTTATATAAATCTTCAAGTGATACTCTATTTGCTGAATGGAAGCTTTCATCCTTAATCTTTTGCTTTCTAACTTCAGCCATATTTCTAGCTGTTTTTTCATCTTTAACAACAGTAAATCTATCACCTGCTGCTGGAACTTCTGAAAGACCCAATATTTCTACTGGAATTGATGGTCCTGCATTTTTAATTGCTTTTCCTTTATCATCAAACATTGCTCTTATTCTACCATATGTAGAACCAACTAGGATTGAATCTCCAACATTTAATGTACCATTTTGGATTAATAAAGTAGCTACTGCTCCTCTTCCCTTATCAAGTTTAGCTTCTATTACAGTTCCTTTTGCTTTTCTCTTTGGATCAGCCTTAAGCTCTGCCATTTCAGCAGTTAATAATACCATTTCTAATAATTGTTCTAAGTTTTCACCTGTTTTTGCAGACACTGGAACGCAGATAGTATCTCCACCCCAATCTTCAGCTACTAATTCATATTCAGTTAACTCTTGCTTAACTCTATCTATATTAGCACCTGGTCTATCTATTTTATTTATAGCTACTATCATTGGTACTTCTGCAGCTTTACAGTGACTTATTGCTTCTTTTGTTTGAGGCATTATTCCATCATCTGCAGCAACTACTAAAATAACTACATCTGTAACTTGAGCTCCTCTAGCTCTCATAGCTGTGAAAGCTTCATGTCCTGGAGTATCTAAGAAAGTTAATTTTTCTCCATTTAAGTTAACAGTATAAGCCCCAATATGTTGAGTTATTCCACCTGCTTCTTGAGCTGTAACATTAGCTTTTCTTATAGCATCTAAAAGTGATGTCTTACCATGGTCAACGTGTCCCATAACCGTAACTATTGGTGGTCTTTTAACAAGATTTTCTTCTACTACATCATCTTCTTCAACTACTTCTAGTTCTTCTTTTTCTTCCTTTTTAACTACTAAACATTCATATTTTTCACATACTTTTTCAGCTGTAGCAAAATCTATTTCTTGGTTTATTCCAGCCATAACACCTGTAAAAATAAGTGTTTTTATAACATCTGCACTTGGCTTGCCAATTTTTTCAGCTAATTCTTTTACTGTAATAGTTTCTCCAATTTCAACTACTCCAGAGCCACCTTCTCCAACTACTTCTACTACTTCTTCAACTTTTTTCTTCTTTTTCTTCTTAGCTTGATTATTTACTTCTTCAGCTAAAATATCTTCATATTCATCTACTATTGTTTTTCCAGTTGAAACTGCAGTATCTCCAATTAATTCCTTAATTAACTCTGCATCTTCATCTTCTATAACACTCATATGATTTTTTACATCAACGCTAAATTCATTCATTAATAATTCTATAAGTTCTTTTGAACTTATTTTAAGTTCCTTTGCCAATTCATATACTCTAATTTTTGACAATAAAATCACCCCCGGTTAATTTTTGGTGTTTTGCTCCTGATAAAGAGCATAAAGCTTATTAGCCATATTCTTATTTAAAATAGCAATTACTTTTACTTCTTCTCTACCAATTGCAGAACCTAATTCTTCTTTCGAAAAATTTTCTATAAACGAAATATTTTTTGCTATACAATGGTTTTTAAATTTCTTTTTTGTACTATTAGATGCATCATTAGATATTATAAATAGAAAAATATTTTTTCTATTTCTTTCTTCATCACATTTGCTATAACCTTCTATAAGATTACCAGCTCTTTTAGCTAATCCTAGAAAGTTGAAAAACTTATTCATTTATTTCATCCCTTAATCTGCTATATATTTCTTCATCTATTACAGTGTTTAAATTTTTAGACAATCTTTTTGTCTTAAATGATTTATCTAAACATTCAGTATTTCTACAAATGTATGCTCCTCTTCCTGACTTTTTACCAGTTAAATCAACAGAAACTTCACCTTCTGGACTTTTTACTATTCTTATAAGTTCCTTTTTAGGCTTCATTTCCATACATCCAGTACACATTCTTAAAGGAATTTTCTTTACTTTCATAAAAAAGCCTCCTTATTCTAAAACTTCATCTATTTTAGCAATATCTTCTTCTGTCTCTTTTAATTTTAAAGCTTCTGCTTGTGATTTACTTTTTATATCTATCTTCCAGTTAGTTAATTTTGCTGCAAGTCTAACATTTTGACCTTCCTTACCTATAGCAAGTGATAATTGATTATCATCAACAACAACCTTAGCAGATTTAGTTTCTTCACAAACTGTTACTTGTAACACTTTTGCTGGACTTAATGATGCTGCAATATATTCTTCTGGATTTTTGCTCCATTTTATTATATCTATTTTTTCACCTTTAAGTTCATTTACTATATTTTGAACTCTTATTCCCTTAGGACCAACACACGCTCCCATTGGATCTACATTTTCATTATTTGAGTAAACTGCTATCTTACTTCTTGAACCAGCTTCTCTTGAAATACTCTTTATTTCAACTATTCCTTCATATATTTCAGGAACTTCTAATTCAAATAATCTTTTAACTAATCCTGGGTGTGTTCTTGATACTAATATTTGAGCACCTTTAGAACCATTTTTAACTTCTACAACGTATAGTTTAACTTTTTCATTAAACTTATATTCTTCTCTTGGAATTTGTTCATTAGGTCCAATAGATGTTTCTATTCTTCCAAGATTAACAAAAACATTTCCCTTATCTTTTCTAAGTACAGTTCCTGTAATAATGTCGTATTCAAGCTCTTTATATTCTGAATATACGATATTTCTTTCTGCTTCTCTAATTCTTTGTGTAACTACACCCTTAGCAAGTTGTGCTGCAACTCTACCAAAATTCTTAGGTGTTACTTCTAAGTCAACTATATCATCAAGATCATATCTTTTACTTATTTCCTTAGCCTCTTCTATGCTTATTTCAGTTACATCATCATATACATCCTCAACAACTACTTTTTGAGCATATACATGTATTTCTCCAGTTTCTCTATTTATACTTACTTTAACATTTTGTGCTGCTGTCGTTGGACTAGCGTAGTTTTTCTTATAAGCTGCAACTAATGCATCTTCTATAGTAACAAAAATTAAATCTTCACTAATCCCCTTATCTTTAACTATTTCTTTAAGAGCATCTATAAACTCTTGGTTCATTTCAACCTTCCTCCTTATTATATTTCCCCTTCTAAATTTGCTGATTTTATTTTATCCTTAGGAACAGTAAACATTTTTTCAGCTTCATATTCAACTACTACTGCCTCTTCTGTTACTTCCTTTAATATACCTTTTATGTTTTTTCTTCCTTCAAAAGATTTTATAAATCTAATAAGGACTTCTTTTCCAATTTGCTTAATATAATGAGCATCTGTAAATAAGCCTCTATTTAATCCTGGTGATGATACCTCTAGGTAATATGCAACAGGAATTGGATCTTCAACATCCATAATCTCACTTACTCTTCTTGATAACTTTTCACAATCAGTTAAAGTTATACCATTTTCTTTATCAATATATATTCTTAAATAATATTCTCCATTTTCTTTAACATATTCAATATGATAAATTTCATAATTTAATTCATCAGCTACTGGTTTTACTAATTCATAAATTTTTTCTATTAAAGCATCAACTTTCATATTAAACCTCCTTTATATTCAATTTTTCTAAAGCACTACTAATTAAAAACAAGTCTATAAAAAAAGCAACTAAATGGTAGTTGCAATTAAATAGAAAGAGCGGGCACTTTAACTCCCACTCCAAGTTCTCGCTATTAGTAAATTACTTCTTAAACTATATTAGCACAATTTCCTAATTAATACAAGGGGTAGTAAGTAATTTATTAACTCCATTCTATTTATTACTTTCCCTTATATAATAATTATTATACTTTTTTAGAATAAAGATAATTGGTTTGTTTCAGACATTCCTTCTAAACAACCATGATTACTTAAAGTTTCGATTATAGTTTTTGACACCTTTGCTCTTATTCTTAAATCTTCTTTAGAGATAAACTCCCCTTGCTTTCTTGCCTCAACTATACTCTTTGCAGCATTTTCTCCAACACCCTGCAATGCACTAATAGGTGGTCTTATTCCGTCTTCCTCTATAGTAAATTTAGTTGCTTCAGAAATATATAAATCAACTTTTTTAAAATTAAGTCCTCTTGCATAAAGTTCATAAGATAATTCTAAAACAGTTATTAACCCTTTATCTTTTGCTGTTGCTTTATTACCTAATTCATAAAGTTCTTGTAATTTTGCCTGTATAGCACCTGCTCCTTTACATATTAAATCTGCATCAAAATCATCTGCTCTTACTGAAAAATAAGTTGCATAATATGCTTCAGGATAATAAACCTTAAAGTATGCAATTCTTACTGCCATCATAACATAAGCAACTGCATGGCCTTTAGGGAACATATATTTTATTCTCTTACAAGATTCTATATACCAATCTGGAACATTATTTTCCTTCATAGTTTTTTCAAATTCTTCTGTTAATCCCTTACCTTTTCTAACACTTTCCATAATAGTAAATGCCATCTTTGGTGGTACTCCAGCATACATTAAGTAAACCATAATATCATCTCTTGTAGAAATACAATCTTTTAGTGTTGTATATCCTTCTTTTATAAAATACTGAGCATTATTAAGCCACACATCTGTACCATGTGATAATCCAGATATTCTAACTAAATCAGCAAAGCTCTTAGGTTGTGTATCTACTAACATACCTCTAACGAACTTCGTTCCAAATTCAGGTAATCCATAACTACCTACCTCACAATTTAGTTCCTCTCTAGTAACCCCTAAAGCATCTGGTGATGTAAATAGCGATATTACTTTTTTATCATTTAACGGTATAGTCTTAGGATCTACTCCTGTTAAATCCTGAAGCATTCTAATCATAGTAGGATCATCATGTCCAAGTATATCAAGCTTTAAAAGTCTACCTGATATAGAATGGTAATCAAAATGAGTTGTAGTTACATCTGAAGTTGGATCATCAGCAGGACGTTGTATAGGTGTAAAATTAAAGATTTCATTATCACTCGGAACAACCATAATTCCACCTGGATGTTGTCCCGTAGTTCTCTTTATACCTGTGCAACCTATTGTTAATCTTTCTATTTCAGCACTAGATACTCTTAAATTTCTTTCATCAAGATATTTTCTAACATAGCCATAAGCTGTTTTTTCTGCCACTGTACCTATTGTTCCTGCTTTAAATACATAACCTTTACCAAATAACACCTCAGTATACTTATGTATTTCACCTTGGTTATCACCAGAGAAGTTAAGGTCAATATCTGGCTCCTTATCACCTTCAAAACCTAAAAAAGTTTCAAAAGGTATATCATGCCCATCCTTAATATATTTTGTACCACACTTAGTACAATTTTTATCCTCTAAATCAGCACCTGAACTTACAGAACCATCTAAGAAAAACTCTGAATTTTGACAATTAGGGCACACATAATGTGGTGGTAACCCATTAACTTCTGTTATATTAGACATTGTTGCTACAAAAGATGAACCAACAGAGCCTCTAGATCCAACCAAATATCCATCTGATAAGGATTTAGCAACTAGCTTTTGAGCAATTAAATAAAGAACTGCATAACCATTATTAATAATAGAATTTAACTCTTTATCTAACCTTTTTTGAACTATTTCTGGAAGGGGATTACCATAAATCGAGTGCACCTTTGCCATAGTCATTTCTCTTATCTCTTCATCAGCACCTTCAATTTTAGGCGGATAAGTTTCATCTGGAATAGGCTTTAATACATCTATAGAATCTGCAATTATTCCAGGATTAGTTACCACTACCTCCTTTGCTGCATCTAAGCCTAAATATGAAAATTCTCTTAACATTTCTTCTGTAGTTTTAAAATACAATGGTGGCTGATTATCTGAGTCTGAAAATCCTTGTCCTGCCATTATTATTCTTCTAAAAACTTCATCTTGTGGTTCTAAAAAATGCACGTCTCCTGTTGCAACCACTAACTTATTTAATTCTTTTCCTAGTCTATATATTTTCTTGTTTAAATCTCTTAATTCTTCTTCGTCTTTAACATTCCCCTTATCTATTAAATAGCTATTATTTGCTATGGGCTGAATTTCTAAATAATCGTAAAATCTCATTATTTCTTTTAATTCTTCATCCGACTTTCCATCCAATACAGCCCTATATACTTCCCCTGCTTCACAAGCTGATCCAATTATCAACTCTTCCCTCATTTCCATAAGTCTACTTTTTCTTATTCTAGCATTCTTTTGGAAATTATCTAAATGAGCTTCAGAAACTAACTTATATAAACTTTTCATTCCTTCCTGCGTTTTAGCAAAAATAATTATATGATAAGTTTTTTCTTTTTTTATATCCATCTTCTGAAGATATTCTCTATTAAGATCTTTTATATTATTTATATTTAGTTCTTCTACCATCTTTTTAATAGAAATTAAGAATATTTCTGCTGTAGCCTTTGCATCATCAACTGCCCTATGATGATTTTCAAGCGATACTCCTAAATGTTTAGCAACTAAATTTAGCTTCACCCTTTTTAAGTCTGGATATAAAAATCTTGCAAGTGGCACAGTATCTACTATAGTTGAATTGAATTTCAAGCCTAAATCATTACAATTTTTCTTTATAAAACCTGTATCAAAAGCTGCATTATGAGCTACTACTGCACATCCATCTATAAAATCCATAAATTTAGGTAATACAATCTCTATAGAATCTGCATCCTTTACCATTTCATCTGTTATTCCAGTAAGTTCTGTAATTTTGTAAGGTATTTTACATTTAGGATAAACAAACTCACTAAAGGTATCTATAATTTCTCTGTTTTTTATTTTTACAGCTCCAATTTCTATTATTTTATCATTATTTGCAGAAAAACCTGTAGTTTCTATATCAAAAATAATATAAGTATCATTAAAATCTTCATCTTTATCATCAATAGCTATTGGTATTCCATCGTTAACTAAATATCCTTCTACTCCATATAAAACCTTAATTTTATTTTTCTTAGCTGCAATTTGTGCATCTGGAAAAGCTTGAACTACTCCATGATCTGTAATTGCAATTGCTTTATGCCCCCATTTCGCAGCTCTTTCAATTATTTTTGATGGAGAAGTAACACCATCCATAGCGCTCATAGTTGTATGGCAATGAAGCTCTACTCTTTTTTCTTCAGCTTCATCTACTCTTTCCTTCTTAGTCATTCTAAGAATATCTCTTCCCATAATTACAACTTCTCTACTATAGCTATCATATACAGCTTCTCCTCTTACCTTACAATACAATCCCTTTTTTACAGCCTCTAATACAGCCTCTGTTTCCTGCTCCTTTAAAAAACATTTTACTGTTATAGAACTTGTATAATCTGTAATGAAAAATGTAAGTATAGTCTTTTGAGTTCTTGTTTTTATAATATCTGTCTTAAAAACCTCACCTACTATAGCAACTATCCCTGATGTTTCATCAATTTCTTTAATTGATATAGCTTCTTGACTTATAGATCTTCCTAAAATACTATTTTCACTTTTAGGCTCTCTTTTAAATTCACGTTTTTCATATGTCTTTTTAACCTTTTGCTCCTTAACTTCACTAACCTTCTTTTCACCTTGTGCTATAACTTCTTTAGATATTGATCTACCACTAAATATTTCTTTTAATACCTTCTTTTCTATTTCTAACTTTTCTTCATAGCTATTTTTTTCTTCTAAATTATTATCATATACAAACTTAATTTTTGATTTAACTCCAAAAATACTTTCAATATTAAATGCAATTTTACTCTCAATATCTTTTGCATGTAAATGTTCATTTATCTTTTCATATCCACTTGTTATAATAACAGTATTCCCATTTACTTTTTTTATTCCCTTAGTTAGTACAGATCTAGATAGAGGAACTTTTTTCAAAATACTTGATACAACTTCAATCCAATGTTTTTCTACTATTTCTTCTAAACTTAATGCAGATATATCCCTATAAAATAAAATTTCAATATCTATATTCATTTTTAAAGCCTTTTTTATAGCTCTTTTTACTTTATCTTCTTCTTCATTATCTAATCCATTTTTCCCTCTTAAAACTACTTTAAGTAGATTACTTTTCTTTAAATACTGAAACTTTATAATATTTATCTCTTTTTCTTCTAATGAATCTTCTTTATTTATTTCTTTTCTTATAAGATTTAAAGTATTTTCACTCATAGAAACCTCCTTTCGTTTTTATAACAAGAAATTGACAATGCACAATGACCATTAAGTTATCCACTTAATTATTCATCATTCATTGTCAATTAAAACATTACATATTTTTTATTTCTATAAAACTTTTTATTTTTCTTATAATTTAACAATAGAGTATTACATGTTTTCTATTTCTTTCATTAACTCTTCTATTAAATCTTCTTCTTTTACTTTTCTAACAATTGTTCCTTTTTTGAATATTAATCCTATGCCCTTTCCACCAGCTATTCCAATATCAGCCTCTCTCGCTTCTCCTGGACCATTAACAGCACAGCCCATAACTGCAATTTTAATATCTTTATTAACATTCTCTAATCTTTTTTCAACTTCCTGTGCAATTTTAATTAAATTTATTTGAGTTCTTCCACAAGTTGGACATGAGATAAATTGTAACCCACTTTTTCTTAAATCTAAAGCTTTAAGTATTTCCTTAGCAACTTTTATTTCTTCTATAGGATCGCTAGTTAATGATACTCTTATAGTATCTCCAATACCTTCTGCTAAAAGTGTACCAAGTCCTATACTCGATTTAATAGTTCCTCTAAATGGTGTTCCTGATTCAGTAACTCCCAAGTGAAGAGGATAATCACAACTTTCACTCATCAATCTATAAGCTTCAATCATCATAACTACATCTGATGATTTAATAGATATTACTATATCATAAAATTCTAAATCCTCTAATATTCTGACATGCTTTAGGGCAGATTCAACTAACCCCTTAGCAGTAGGTTTTCCATCACGTTCTAATATTTCTTTTTCTAAAGATCCTGAGTTAACTCCTATTCTTATAGGAATACTTTTCTCCTTTGCTGCCTCAACTACAGCCTTTACTTTTTCAACACTCCCTATATTACCTGGATTAATTCTAAGTGCAGAAACACCATTTTCAATTGATTCTAAAGCAAGCCTATAATCAAAATGTATATCTGCTACTACAGGAATTGGTGAATTAGCACATATATCCTTTAAAGCTATTGCTGCTTCTTTATCAGGAACTGCACATCTTATTATTTCACATCCAGCATTAAATAATTCATTTATTTGACATAATGTAGCTTCTACATCTCTTGTATCTGTATTAGTCATAGATTGAATAGATACTGGTGAATCTCCACCAACATATACACTTCCAACCTTAACTTTTTTAGTTATTTTTCTTTTCATTTTAATACCTCTTCTATAGTTGTATTGGGAATAATATATCCTTTATTGTAACTAAAATCATAAGTCCAAACAATAATAACATTCCCAAGTAATTTAATGCTCCTACTACTTTATCAGGAACCTTTCTTCTAGTTATAAGCTCTATAAGTAAAATTACAGACCATCCACCATCTAGTGCTGGAAATGGCAACATATTAAATACTGCTAAATTAATACTTATAAAGGCTAAGAAATTCATAAGATTCCATATACCATTCTTTGCAGCTACTCCAGTCATTCTTATAATTGAAACTGGTCCTCCTACATCAGTTTTTAAATTCAACTTTCCTGTAACTAAAAGCTTAAGACTTTTATATGTTTGACTTACTGTTGATATAGTATCCTTAAAACTTTGCTTTATACTTTGTAATATATTAGGATTTTCTACTCTTTCATAAGTAAAACCTATTTTATACGACTCTACTCCATCTTCCTCCATTAACTTCGGAGTAATTACAAATTCTTTTTTCTCTCCATTTCTTTCAATTAAAAAATTAATAGGTTGGTCTTTAGACAATGCTAACTCTAAATAAACATCATCATCTGAAAAAACCTTACTTCCATTAACTTTTAAAAAGACATCACCTTCTTCTAGCCCAGCTTCTTTAGCAGGCATATTATCTAATAAACTTCCTACTACCGGAACTTGAAATCCAAACTTATTGTTTATTATAGCAAATATAATAACAGCAAAAACAAAATTCATAAATGCCCCTGCTACAATAACACTAATTCTTCTTAATGGAGATTTAGAAGAAAAGCTTCTTTCATCTGAAACTTCTTCTTCCTCTCCCATCATTTTAACATATCCTCCTATAGGAAACAAACTTATTGCATATTTAGTTTCTTTCCCATTTATCGAAAATATTTTTGGACCCATACCAATTGAAAATTCTTCAACCTTTATACCATTAACCTTTGCCATTATAAAATGACCAAGCTCATGTACTATAATAAGTAAACTAAAACCTAATAACGCATAAATAATATACAATAATATCTCCTCCTAACTCCATCTATCCCTTACAAACCTTCTAACACGATTATCTAAATCAATAATATTATCTAAAGTTATTTCCTTTTTCTTTTCTTCTTTAAACTCCTCTAAAGCTTCTTCTATTATTATAGAAATATCTAAAAATCTAATTTTCTTTTCTAATAGTAAAGCTACAGCTTCTTCATTTGCTCCATTTAATATACACGGAGCTAATCCTCCTTCTTTACCCGCTTCATATGCAAGCTTTAAGCATTTAAATGTATCTACATCTGGTTTTTCAAATGTTAATGAGCTAATTTCATAAAAATTAAGACTTTTTGCAACTGCTTCCTTTCTTTCTTTTTTATTAATTGCATATTGAATTGGTAACTTCATATCAGGAGTTCCCATCTGAGCTATAATACTAGCATCTTTATATTCTACCATTGAATGTATTATACTTTGAGGATGAACTACAACCTCTATATTTTCATATGGACAATTAAATAAAAAATGTGCTTCTATTACTTCTAAGCCTTTGTTCATCAATGTTGCAGAATCTATAGATATTTTTTTACCCATTTCCCACTTAGGATGTTTTAAAGCATCTTCAACAGTAACACCCTTTAAATATTCTATATCTTTTCCTCTAAAAGGCCCCCCTGAAGCTGTTAAAATTATTTTTTTAATATCTTTTTCAGTATATCCATTTAAAGCTTGGAATATAGCACTATGTTCAGAATCAACTGGTAAGATATTCACATTCATATCCTTAGCTTTTTTCATAACTAATTCTCCAGCTACAACCAAGGTTTCTTTATTAGCCAAAGCAATATCTTTTTTAGCTTCTATAGCTTTTATAGTTGGCCTTAACCCTATCATCCCTACAACAGAAGTTACTACCATATCTATTTCATCTAAAGAAGCTACTTTCTCTAATCCTTCAATTCCTGATAAAACAACTATATTCAAATTATTGCTTATACAGTAATCCTTAATTTTATTAGCACTTTCTTCATCCATCATAGCTACGTATTTCGGCTTAAATTCATTTATTATTTCTATTATTTTATTTACAGATGAATTTGCCGTAACACCTATTAATTCTATTTCATTACTAGAATTTCTTATAACATCTAAAGTTTGAGTTCCTATAGATCCTGTTGCTCCTAAAATTGAAATCTTCTTCATTTCTTCCTCCTAGTTTTTTCATTATTATATATTAAGTATTTTAAATAATAAAAGAAATAAATTTTATTATCACTATAAATTTTAATATATAATTTCCAATAATATTATTTTATATTATTATTGCTATAAAAACAATTACTCTATATTACTATAGTCTTAAAAAGTAATATATTCCTACTTTAATTAATAATAATCTACTGCTATTTTTACTATATTATTAATATATTATTTGTTTAAAAATACAATGCCTTTAATTAAATATACTGAAATATATTATTTAAAAAAAGAGCTATCTACTTAATTTTCAGTAAATAACTCTTTTTATAATATTAAATTCCTACTATAAAAGTTAAGTAATAAAATACTACTACTGCATTAAATAAAATAGAATCAAATCTATCTAAAATACCACCATGTCCTGGTATTAAATTACCATAATCTTTTATTCCAACATATCTTTTAATAGATGACGCTACTAAATCTCCAAACTGTCCCATAATTCCACATAAGGCACCAATTAAGAAAAAATGAATAAGTTGAATCCCTTGTACATATGATAATGTAAAAACACCAAGCACTCCACATCCAATAGTACTTCCAAGTAATCCCCCAATTGCACCAGCTATAGTTTTTTTAGGACTTACTTTTGGACATAATTTTCTTTTTCCTAAATACTTTCCTGAATAATATGCTAAAGTATCCGCTGCCCAAGATCCAATAAATATTAGCCAAACTAAGAAAGCTCCACCTTGCTTATTTCCTACTAAAGGAATAAAACTAAATAATATTCCAACATATAAAAATCCTAATAATGTAACTGCTACATCTACAAAATTATACTTTAAATTAATAATAGGTATTAATAATAACATAATCATAGCTAATATAAGTATATAAATTAAATAATTAAAATTATTTCCTATTAAATAAAATATACATACAAGTATGTATCCAACTATAGATATTGGATTAAATTCTTTCTGTTTTAAAGCCTTATAAAATTCATATAATCCAATAATAGAAATTACAAAAGTAAATCCTTTTAGCCATACTCCTCCTAAAAGAATAAAAAGTATAAAAGGTGCTATTACAGCTACCCCTAAATATCTGCTATTTAAACTCATTTTCCCACCTCGAATATACTATACTCCACCATATCGTCTATCTCTATGTTGATAATCATAAATGGCTTCATGTAAATGTTCTTCCTTAAAATCAGGCCAACAAACATTTGAATACCAAAACTCTGAGTAAGCACATTGCCACAGTAAGAAATTACTTATTCTTTGCTCACCAGACGGTCTTATAATTAAATCTGGGTCTGGGATATTAACTGTATATAAATACTTTTCAAATAATTCTTCGTTAATATCTTCTAGATTTAAACTATTATTTTTAACTTTTTCAGATATAATCTTAACTGCTCTGATTATCTCATCTCTCCCACCATAATTAAATGCTATATTAAGAACTATTCCTTTATTATTCTTTGTATTATCTATAGCATCTAAAACTTCTTTTTTAGTTTCATATGGAAGTTTTTCAATATCACCTGAAAGTCTAATTACTACATCATTTTTATTTAAATCATTAAATTCACTTCTTAAATATTCTACTAATAACTTCATTAATGCTGAAACTTCATCTTCTGGTCTTCTCCAATTTTCAGTTGAAAAAGCATATAATGTAAGATATTTAATACCTAAAACATGGGCTTCTTTAATTACTCTTCTTATGGTTTCTACACCTGCTTTATGCCCCATAGTCCTTGGAAGTTTTCTTCTTTTAGCCCATCTTCCATTACCATCCATAATTATTGCTACATGTTTAGGAATATTATTTTTATCTAAAACTATTTCTTTTTTCTCTTCTTTACTTTTTGAATGTTTGAATATATCTAACATTTTTTATTTCCTCCATCATATTAATATGGAAAAAACCTGCTTTTAGCAGGTTTTAAATTGACATAATCTCTTTTTCTTTTGCCCCAACTAAAGAATCTACTTCTTTAACAAATGTATCTATTATTTTTTGAACCTTATCTTCTGAATTTTTTAGTTCATCTTCAGTTATGTTACCATCTTTTTTTAGCGCTTTAATCTTATCATTGGCTTCTCTTCTAATAGATCTTAATGCAACCTTTGCTTCTTCACCAGTTTTCTTAACAACTTTAACTAAATTCTTTCTAGTTTCTTCTGTTAATTCTGGAACTACTAATCTTATAACACTTCCATCATTAGAAGGGTTAATTCCTAAGTCTGACATTAATATAGCCTTTTCAATTTCCTTTATTAAACTTTTTTCCCAAGGTGATATTACTAATACTCTTGGCTCTGGAGCTGAAATATTTGCTACTTGACTTAATGGACATGGACTTCCATAATAATCAACTTTAATTCTATCTAACATTGTTGGGTTAGCTCTGCCAGCTCTTAAAGTTGATAAGTCTGATTTTAATACAGAAATAGTCTTCTTCATTTTATCTTCTGCTTTAACGATAATTTCTTTAATCATAATATCCTCCTATTTTTTAGATGAAACTAAAGTTCCTATCTTTTCACCAGAAATAGCTCTTTTAATATTTCCTGGCTCATCTAATCCAAATACTAAGATTGGAATACTGTTATCCATACATAAAGATGTAGCAGTTGAATCCATAACTTGTAATCCTTGTTCAAGTACTTCTATATAAGTAAGTGTATCATATTTTTTAGCATCTTGGTACACATGTGGATCTTTATCATAAACACCATCAACTTTTTTAGCTAAAAGTATTACATCAGCTTCTATTTCAGCTGCTCTTAAGGCTGCTGTAGTATCAGTTGAAAAATAAGGATTTCCTGTTCCAGCTGCAAAAATAACTACTCTTCCTTTTTCTAAATGTCTTACTGCTCTTCTTCTTATAAACGGTTCAGCAATTTCTTTCATTTCAATAGCAGTTTGAACTCTTGTCATAACACCATTTTGCTCAAGAGAATCCTGTAGCGCTAAGGCATTAATGCATGTTGCAAGCATTCCCATATGGTCTGCTTGTGATCTGTCCATACCTTCTCCGCTTCTTCCTCTCCAGATATTTCCTCCACCAACAACTAGACCAACTTCAACACCCATATCAACTAAATCTTTAACTTCTAATGTTATTCTTTTTATGATATTGAAGTCAAATCCAAAACCATTCTCTCCTGCTAAAGCTTCTCCTGAAACTTTAAGTATTACTCTTTTATATTCACATTTTCCCATTCTTAGTAACCTCCATATATGTTAAGTTTTTTCCTAAAAAAAGAGAACACAAATGTGTTCTCCTTTGTATTACTTACTCATCTTAGCTACTTCTTCAGCGAAGTTATCTTCAGCCTTTTCGATACCTTCTCCTCTTTCGAATCTTACAAACTTATTGATAGTTATAGGAGAACCAACTTCCTTTGATTTTTCTTGAAGGTATTTGCTTATGCTCTTATCTCCATCTTTTACCCAAGCTTGATCTAAAAGACATACTTCTTTATAGTATTTTTGAATTCTTCCCATTACCATTTTTTCTACTATGTTTTCTGGTTTTCCTTCATTTAAAGCTTGAACTCTATAGATTTCCTTTTCTTTTTCTAATGATTCGTTATCAACATCTTCTCTGCTTAAGAATGTTGGATTAGCAGCTGCAACTTGCATACAAACATCTTTAGCTACTTCTTTTAATGTAGCAACGTTGTCTGATTCACAGTTTAATTCCACTACAACACCAATTCTTCCGCCACCGTGGATATAACTTTCAACTACACCATTAGCAACGTTAAATTTTTCAAATCTTCTTACTGTCATATTTTCGCCTAACTTAGCTATTAAAGCTGTTAAAGCTGCAGATACTGTGTTTTCAGCATCATAGTTTTCATTAACAAATTCTTCTACATTTGTAGCTGAAGTTGTTGAAGCCATTTCAGCTAATCTGCTTGCAAAGTTTACGAACTCTTCGTTAGCAGCAACGAAATCTGTTTCACAGTTTACTTCTACTATACCAGCTGATTTATTATCTTCTGATATATAAGTTTTAACTATACCTTCAGCAGCTATTCTTCCTGCTTTCTTAGCAGCAGCAGCAAGCCCCTTTTCTCTTAATATTTCAATAGCTTTTTCCATATCGCCTTGAGCTTCTGTTAAAGCCTTTTTGCAGTCCATCATTCCTGCACCAGTTTTTTCTCTTAATTCTTTAACTGATTTAGCAGTTATCATAATGTTATTCCTCCTAACTTATTGTAAACCTCACCACTTAGGTTAAAAGGTAAATGAGAAAACTCACCTACCTTTTTAAATTTTATTACTCAGCTAATTGTTCGCCTTGTCTTCCTTCCATTATACCATCAGCAATTTTAGCAGTTATTAATTTTACAGCTCTTATTGCATCATCGTTACCTGGAATTACGTAATCAACTTCTTCTGGATCACAGTTAGTATCTACTATACCCACTACTGGAATTCCTAATATTTTTGCTTCTGAAATAGCATTTTTTTCTTTTCTTGGGTCTACAAATATAGCTCCAATGTTAGTAGCATCTAAGTTTTTAATACCACCTAAGTTCTTTTCTAACTTTTCCATTTCGCCTTTTAACTTTATAACTTCTTTCTTAGGTAAAACGTCAAAAGTTCCGTTTTCTTCCATAGTTTTTAAAGTTTCTAATCTGTTAATTCTAGTTTTGATAGTTTTGAAGTTAGTTAACATTCCACCTAACCATCTATTGTTAACGAAGTGCATGTTTGATCTTATTGCTTCTTCTTCTATAGCTTCTTGTGCTTGCTTCTTAGTTCCAACAAATAAGATATCCTTTCCTTCTGCAGCAACTTCTTTAATGAACTCATATGCTTCATCTACTTTTTTAACAGTCTTTTGAAGATCTATTATATATATTCCGTTTCTTTCTGTGAATATATAAGGAGCCATCTTAGGGTTCCATCTTCTTGTTTGGTGTCCAAAATGTACACCTGCTTCTAGTAATTGTTTCATTGATATAACTGACATTTTCTTACCTCCTGGTTATTTCCTCCATTATCTTCTTATAGAACTTCCTTTCGGCACCATCTCTATAAATTGGATAATGTGTGTATTTCTTACCTTTGTTAGTATAACATAAGCTTATAACAGTATCAATATTTTTTTCATACAAATATTAATAAAATAATTTTGTATAATATATATTCTATTAATAGATGTTATATGTATTAAACTTATGTCTTATTTATAAAGAATTAAAAAATAAGGAGATTAATACACATCTCCTTATTTTTTAATTTAATTAATTTTTTTTAATTCATCAAGTAATTTTTCATTTAATATCTTAATATGAGTTCCTTTCATACCAAGAGATCTTGATTCAATTACTCCTGCACTTTCAAACTTTCTTAAAGCATTTACTATTACACTTCTTGTAATACCAACTTTATCTGCTATTTTTGAAGCTACTAATAATCCTTCATTACCTTCAAGTTCTCCAAAAATATGTTCAACTGCTTCAAGCTCTGAATATGATAATGTTCCAATAGCTAATTGAACTACAGCTTTTTTTCTAGCTTCTTCTTCTATTTCAACTTGTTTTGCTCTAAGTATTTCTAATCCAACTATAGTAGCACTATATTCTGCAATTACTAAATCATCATCAGTAAAACTTTCTGCGAATCTAGCTAGTATTAAAGTACCTAATCTTTCTCTATTACCTATTATAGGAACTATTGTTGTTATTTTATCTTCCATTATGCATTCTCCTGTTTCTTCAAAAACGCATAAACCATCATTAGATATATTAGCAATACTTTCATGCATACTTAATAATTTTTCATTATAATCTTCAGGAAATCTTTTTTCATCTAAAACTTGTGTTTTCATAACATCACATTGGAAGTTCTTAGAGAATTTATATCCTAATATTTTTCCTTTTCTACTTGTTACATATACATTACATGATAAAACATCACTTAATAAATCACATATATCTTCAAATTCCACTGGATCAGTACCTGACTTTTGTAGTATCTTGTTTAACATTCTAGTTTTATTTAACAATGCTGACATTCACTCTTCCTCCTACTTTATAAAATGTTAAATTTCAAGAATATTTGGAATAGTTTAAACTTTCCAAACAAATCTTTTTCACTCACTTATACTATCATAGGAGACCTTAAATTTCAACAAATTTCTCACTATTTTTTATTTTGCTTTCGAAAAAAAGTTTATTTTGACAGTTTAATAACATGTAATCAATTTCTATTTATAATATATATTTTTTACTCTTTATCTTTTTCTATATTAATTTTTATAGTTTTATTACATTCAGTGTTTGAGCACTGTCCATAACTTCCCTTAGTCTTGCTATACTTTAAAACCATAAATCCTCCACACTCATCACATTTCTCCTTAATAGGTTCATTCCAACTTACAAAATTACAATCTGGATAATTAGAGCAACCAAAAAACTTCTTTCCTTTTTTACTTCTTTTAACTTGAATTTTACCACCACACTTTGGACATGGCACATCCAGTTCTTCAACTATAGGCTTTGCATTTTTACATTCTGGATAATTAGGACATGCTAAAAACTTTCCATATCTACCACGCTTTATTACCATCATGCTACCACACTTATCACAAGGAACATCACTTACTTCATCTTCAATAACAACCTTTGATATTTCTTTTTCAGCCTTTTCTAAAGCAATCTTTAAAGGAGTAAAAAATTCTTTAACTACCTTTTTCCACTCTTCTTGGCCTTCTTCTATATAATCTAGGTTTCTTTCCATGTCTGCTGTAAAATCTACATCTACAATTTCTTTAAAATATTCACTTAGTATGTTATTAACTATAAAACCTAATTCAGTTGGAAATAAGTTTTTCTTTTCTCTATTTATATAATCTCTACTTAATAAAACTGAAATAGTTGGAACATAAGTACTCGGCCTTCCTATTCCTTTCTCTTCTAATAATTTTACAAAAGACGCTTCTGTATATCTAGCTGGTGGCTGAGTAAAATGTTGCTTGCCTTCAATGGCTACATTATTTAATACATCATTTTCCTTTAATTCTGGTAAACTAACATCTTCATTATCTTCTTCAGTGTTATATTGATATAATTTCATAAATCCATCAAATTTTATAGTTGATCCAGTAGCTTTAAACTTATAATCACCATTCATAATTTCTATACTATTTGTATTAAGCTCACAAGATGCCATTTGACTTGCCATAAATCTATTCCAAATTAATGTATATAATTTATATTGTTCTGATGTTAATGAATTTTTAGCAACTTCAGGTGTAATTTCTACTATAGATGGTCTAATAGCTTCATGAGCATCTTGTATATTTTTCTTACTCTTATACACTCTAGGATTAGCTGGTATATATTCTTTCCCATAGTTGGTATTAATAAAATCTAACGCCTTTTCTTGAGCTTCCTCTGAAATTCTAACTGAATCAGTTCTCATGTAAGTTATAAGCCCTACAGTTCCATATCCTTTTACTTCTACACCTTCATATAAAACTTGAGCTATAGACATAGTTCTTTTAGTCATAAAATTCAACTTTTTTGAAGCTTCTTGTTGAAGTGTACTAGTTGTAAAAGGTGCTAAAGGATTTTTCACTTTACTTCCTTTTTTAACCTTTGTTACGATAAATTCATTGTCTTTTAATTCATCAATTATTTTATCACTTTCTTCTTTTGTATTAATTTCAATTTTCTTTTCTTTATATTGTCTTAACTTTATAGGAAATTTCTTTCTTTCCTTACTTGCAATACAATCAACACTCCAATATTCCTTTGGCTTGAAAGCTTTTATCTCTAACTCCCTATCGCATATTAATTTTAAAGCAGCAGATTGAACTCTTCCTGCACTTAGTCCCCACTTAACATACTTCCATAATATAGGGCTTATTTCATATCCTACTAATCTATCTAATACTCTTCTTGCTTGCTGAGCATCAACAAGATTATTATTAATTACCCTTGCTTCCTTTATTGATGATTTTACAGCAGATTTAGTTATTTCATTAAATACTATTCTACATTTTTTATCCTCTGGAATTTTTAATATATTAGCTAAATGCCATGATATAGCTTCTCCTTCACGATCAGGGTCCGTTGCAAGATATACTTTATCAGCCTTTTTAGCTGCTTTTTTTAATTTAGCTATTAAATCTCCTTTTCCCCTAATAGTAATATATTTAGGATTAAAATTGTCTTCTATATTAACCCCTAAGGTACTTTTAGGTAAATCCCTTACATGTCCCATGGATGCTTCCACAGTATAATTTTTACCAAGATACTTCCCTATAGTTTTAGCCTTTGCAGGCGATTCTACTATTACAAGATTTTGTCCCATATATCACAAACTCCTTTTTACAGGAGTTTACACCCCCCTTATTTTAAATTGTTTTAGCATAATAATTGCCTGGAAGGCAAATAATTTCATTTCTATTTTGCATTTCAAATAATAACTCAAATAATACCTTTCTGTCAACATTTACACAATTTATAATATCATCTAAATGTATAGGTTCTCTATTAATAACTTCTAAAAGTTTTATTTTGTAGGGATTTTTTTCTATTTTTTTAGAATTTTTTTTATTTATTTTTAAAAATAAATACAAATCATCAATTCCTGAATAAACTTGTGCTCCATCTCTAATTAATTCATTACAACCTTTACTATTTCCATTTAAAACAGAGCCTGGAATAGCCATTATATCCATACCTAAATATAATGCATAATCTACAGTTATTAAGCTTCCACTTTTAACAGTTGCTTCTATTATAATTAATTTATCACTAATTGCACTTATTATCCTGTTCCTTCTTGGAAAGTTATAACTAAAAGGTGGGGTATTAGGTAAAAATTCAGACAAAATAAGTCCCCCTCTCTCTAAAATCTCCTTATATAATAGTTTATTGCTTTTTGGGTAGACTATATCTATTCCACATCCTAGAACCCCTATAGTTTTACCTTGATTATCAATTGCTCCCTTATGAGAAATTGAATCTATCCCTGTTGCTAATCCACTAACTACAGTAAAATTATTTTCACTTAAATTTCTAGAAATCTCTTTTGCTACATTAGCACCATAAGTACTACATTTTCTAGCACCTACAACTGCAATTAAATTTCCTTTTAATAGTTCTATATCTCCTTTATAGAATAATATATATGGAGGTTCTTCTAATTGTTTTAATTTCTCACAATAATACTCTGAATTATACGTTATATATCCTATTCCTTCTTTAAGTAAATAATCTTTAAATAATTCTATTTTTTCTTCATTTACATCACTTTTATCTATATTCTTTAATTCTTTTATTATATTGCTATTTTTTCTAATAGTCTCCTCATCTTTATATTTCTTTATTAATTCTATTTTTCTGTAATTACTTATCTTTAATAAAATAAACCAAATTTCACTATTTTTCATAATTCATACCTCTTATACTATTTCTCCTTCTATATTTTTTCTATATCCTAAAGCTTCAATAATATGATAATCATTAATTATGTCACTTTGCTCCAAATCCGCTATAGTTCTAGCTACTTTTAATAATTTATCATAGCCTCTCATAGTCAAATCAAAATTCTCATAAAAGCTTCTAACTAAAATCTTTGAAGATTTTGATATGCTAAATAAACCTTCTATATCTTTTCCCTTTACCTCAGAATTGTAATTATATTGAAAGTTTTTAAATCTAAATTTTTGTACTTCTCTTGCTATCAGTACATTTTCTTTCATTTTTTCTGAAGAGATGCTCTCCTTTCTCTTCTTAATATCCTCAAATTTTAGTTTTGGAACAAAATTTAATAAGTCAATTCTATCTAAAAGTGCTCTAGATAATTTACCCATATATCTCTTTCTTTCAGCATATGTGCATACACATTTACTGTCTATACCTCCACCTGAATACATCCCACATGGACAAGTATTAGTTGCTGCAATTAACAAAAAATTAGCAGGTAACTTATAACTTCCATTAATTCTATTTATATTAATAATTTTTTCTTCTATAGGCTCCCTCAATCCTTCTAAAACTTCTCTTCTAAACTCTAATATTTCATCTAAAAATAGAACCCCATTATGTGCTAATGTAATTTCTCCAGCTGTAACTATTTTCCCACCACCGATCAAAGCTGTTCTAGTAATTGTATGGTTAGGATTTCTAAAAGGTCTATTTAAATGCCCATCTCCTAAAAACAATCCTGAAGCACTATATATCTTAGCTATTTCTATTTCTTCTTTTTTTGATAAAGGAGGCATTATAGATGGTAGTGCCCTAGCAAGCATAGTTTTTCCTGCTCCTGGAGTACCATATAGTAATACATTATGTTTACCTGCTGCAGATATTTGCATAACTCTTTTTGAAGTATTTTGACCAATTATTTCAGAATAATTTATCTCTTCTTTAATTGGTATATCTTCTTTTTCTTCAAATATATACGGTAATAAATCTTTATTTTCTATAAATGAAATAACTTCTTTTAGATTTTTAAATGGATAAAAATTCCCCATATTATAATATCTAAGCTCTTTTAAATTATTTATAGGAAATATATAACTATTTTTTCTATTTTTTTCTCCTTCAAATATAATAGGCAATATTCCTTTTATTCCTTTTAATTCACCTGCTAATGATAATTCTCCAAAAATAATAAATTCATTTAGTTTTTTCATTGTTATTTGGTTTGATTTCATTAAAATTCCTATAGCTATAGGCAAATCTAATAGTGATCCAATCTTTTTTATATCTGCTGGAGCTAAATTAATAGTTATTCTTCCTATCGGAAATTCATATCCACTATTTACTATAGCTGATCTAACTCTTTCTTTTGATTCTTTTACTGATGCATCTGGAAGACCAACTATAGAAAAACTAGGCATTCCCTTATTTATATCTACTTCAACATTAACAAGCATTCCATCTAAGCCATTATGAGTAGCACTAATTAATTCAATTGACAAATTACTCACCTCTTTATTATTGAGTATTGACAAGTAAATTTAATTATTAAACATTATTTTTAGAATTATTTATTTAATTTTAGGCAATATTTTTAAATAGGTGATATAATTATGAAAAAATACAATAAAGACATCGGTAATTTTGGAGAATATCTAGCATTATCTTACTTAAAGAATATTGGATATAAACTTCTTAGTAAAAATTTTAGAACTAAATACGGTGAAATAGATTTGATATTTATTGATAATGATGTAATAGTCTTTATAGAAGTAAAAAGTAGGTATAACTATCACTTTGGTTTACCACGTGAAGCTATAACCTACTCTAAAGAAAAACAAATAATTAATGTATCAAGTTATTATTTATATAAGAATGAACTGTTAAACTACAATTGCCGTTTTGATGTTATTGAAGTATACTTTAATACTACTAATAACACTTATAAGATAAATCATATTATAGATGCTTTTAGGCCATATTAGATAATATATTCTTTAAAAAAGACATTCTATGTATTTCACATGGCCCTGCTTTTTTTATTCCTTCAATATGCTTTCCTGTTCCATATCCTGCATTTTCATCAAAATAATATTCAGGATATTTTTTTGCATATTTCTTCATTAAATTATCTCTATAAACCTTAGCTAGTATTGAAGCTGCAGCAATAGATGCTGATTTTGAATCTCCCTTTATTACTGACTTATTTTCGATATCTATACCTTTTACTAAATATCCATCAGATAATACTAACGTTGGTTTAATATCCATTGAATAACAAGCTTCTAAAAAAATCTCATTATTACAATAGGCTATACCTTTTTCATCAATTTCTTTATTAGATCTCTCTGCAATATAATATGCTAATGCTTTATTTTTAATTTCCTCTGCTAACTCTTCTCTTTTCTTTTCACTTAACTTTTTAGAATCATTAATATATAGTATAAGTTCTTCATCAATTACATTTAAGTCTAATATTACTGCACATGCTACTATAGGGCCTGCTAAAGGACCTCTTCCTACTTCATCCACACCTGCTACATAAGAATAATTCCCAAAGCCTTTATCAAAGTTATACATTTTCTTAACTCTTTCAAATTCTTTTTTTATTTTTTCTTTTCCCTTTAGAAGCTTTTCTCCTAAAGCTTTAACATTTTTTCTACTATCCAAAGTTAACTTTTGTATTAAAAAATCTAAATTCTTATTATTTCTTTCTTCTATTAAATTAATATTATCAATATGGCTTTTTATCTCCTTATAATTTAAATTTTCAATATCCTTATTTAATAACTCCATATTACTCCTCTTCTTCTATATATTCTAAAGAAATATTTCCTATTTTTCCTGATCTAAATTCATCTAATAAAATTACAGCTATTCTATTATAATTTATTTCTCCACCTTTAACTAGGCATCCTCTTTTTCTAGCTATTGCATTTAATGTTTCTAACGGATCTTCATATACTTCTTCTATTTTATATCTTTGCATTAAATTAGACTTATATCTTTCTTGTAATCTTTTTACTAAATAGAAGGATAACTCTTCTATATCCATAATTTCATCTTTAATAGCACCTGTAAAAGCTAAGTTTAATGCTGTTTCATCATCTTCAAATTTAGGCCATAAAACACCTGGTGTATCTAACATTTCTATATCCATCTTAGTTTTTATCCATTGCTTACTCTTAGTAACCCCAGGTCTATCTCCTGTTTTGGCAATATTATTTTTTGCCATTTTATTTATAAATGTAGATTTTCCTACATTAGGTATTCCTACTACCATCACTCTCATTTGAATTTTTACTAAACCTTTAGCTTTTAATCTATCATGTTTTTCCTTTAATAATTCATCTAAAGTTGGCTTGATTTGATTTAATCCTTTTCCAGTTAAACAATTAACCTCTAAAACTCTTACATTTTCAGAAGATAAATAGTTCATCCACATTTTTGTAACTTTATTTTCACATAAATCACTTTTATTTAATAATATTATTCTAGGTTTTCCTGCACAAAGCTTATCTATATCCGGATTAGCTGAACTTCTTGGTATTCTAGCATCTCTTATTTCTATTACTGCATCTACTAATTTTAAGTTTTCTTTTATTTCTCTCTGAGTTTTTTTCATATGGCCCGGAAACCAATTTATTTTACCCATATTTATTTCCTCCGTTTAAAATTTATATTATTTATTATCTCAATATTTAATTTTTTAATTTATTACCTAAAAGAAAAAGGGACTTAAACAAGTCCCTTACTTAATCCCTAGAAAATTATCTAGTGCTTAATTCTTTAACTTTAGCAGCCTTACCTACTCTATCTCTTAAGTAGAATAACTTAGCTCTTCTAACTTTACCTTTTCTTACAACTTCCATCTTGTCGATGATTGGTGAGTTTATTGGGAAAGTTCTTTCAACTCCAGTTCCGTAAGCAACTCTTCTTACAGTGAAAGTTTCTCTTAATCCACCGTTTTGCTTCTTGATAACTGTTCCTTCGAACATTTGAATTCTTTCTCTTGTTCCTTCTTTGATCTTAACGTAAACTTTAACAGTGTCTCCAACGTTGAAGTTTGGTAGATCATTTCTTAATTGTTCTGCTTCAATAGCTCTTATTATTTCGTTCATTGTGTAGTCCCTCCTTAATTTTTTATTAGACGTTCTTAACAACTACTTGACAGAGGACCGCCCGTACTAACACAAAGGTAATTTTAACATAATTATTCTTATAGTACAATATTTTATTTATACTTTTCTAAAATTTTTTTATCTTCCTTGTTTAAGGTTATTTTTTTATATAAATCACTTCTTCTTTCTTCAGTAATAAGTAACGATTTAGCTCTTCTCCATTTTCTTATATTTTCATGATGTCCAGATAACAATACTTCTGGAACTTTTTCACCTTCAAATTCTTCCGGTCGTGTATAGTGAGGATATTCTAATAATCCTTCTGAAAAAGATTCATCCTCATAACTTTCTGATTTTCCTAAAACTCCAGGCTTTAATCTTAAAATAGAGTCTATTACAGGAATAGCAGCCATTTCTCCACCTGTTAATATAAAATCTCCAAGGGAAATTTCTAAATCAATATATTTATATACTCTTTCATCAATACCTTCATAATGACCACATACAAATATAAGTTCATCTTCTTTTGATAATTCTCTAGCCATTTCCTGATTAAATATTTTTCCCCTAGGTCCTAAAAATATAACTTTTCCTTTATTACTTTCCTTACAATACTTAATAGAATCTACAAGTGGTTGAGGTGTCATTACCATTCCAGCTCCCCCACCATATGGATAATCATCAACCTTTTTATGCTTATTTAATGTAAAATCTCTTATATTAATAGCTTTAATATCTACAAGTCCTTTTTCTTTAGCTTTTCCAATTATACTATGATTAAAAATATTAAACATCTCTGGAAATAATGTAAGAATATTAATCTTCATGTTGCCATTCTCCTACAGGCTTTATAATTATCTTTTTATTTTCTACATCTATATCTACTACTACATCTAATAAAACAGGAATTAATAATTCTTTAGGCTTTCTAATCCAATATACATCATTATTTTTAGTTTGTATAACATCATATATTTTACCTAAATCTTTACCTTCAGTATCAAATACATTGCACCCTATAATATCTGCAATATAATATGTATCTTCTTCTAAAGGTACAGCATATTCTCTCGGTATTTCCATATACTTATTTTTATATTTTTCTGCTTCTTCTATTGAATTTATGCCTTCAATTTTAACTATAACTCTATCCTTTTGATATTTACATCCTTGGATTTTTCTTTCCACACCATCTATTATTACAAATTCTAAATCATTATATCTTTTAGGATCATCAGTTAAAGCTATTACTTTTACTTCTCCTCTTAATCCATGAGTATTTACTATTTTTCCAACTCTTAAAATATCTTTCATATTACACCTCTTATAATTAAATTACTTTTTATTTTGTATTTAATTAGTATTGTCATTATATAATACTTCTAATATATATCTATAAATATATACATTAGAAGTATTATATAAATATTTATGTTTAAAAAGAGCTAGGATTTCCCTAACTCTTTTTATCAATAATTTCAACTACTACATTTTTATCTTCTCTCATGGCTGCAGCTTTAACAACAGTTCTAATAGCCTTAGCTATTCTACCTTGTTTGCCTATTACTTTCCCCATGTCTGCAGGAGCAACCTTTAGTTCCAGAATAATTGATTGCTCTCCTTGTACTTCGTTCACATGAACTTCATCCGGATTGTCCACTAGGGACTTAGCTATATTTTCAATTAATTCCTTCATAACCCACTGTAATTATAAAATTACAGAGTTCACCTCCTAAAAATTACTTATTTAATCCTGCTTGAGTAAATAGTCTCTTAACTACATCTGTAGGTTGAGCTCCATTTTGTACCCATTTAGTAGCTTTTTCTTCGTTGATTTTTATTTCAGCTGGTTCAGTTAATGGATTGTAGTATCCAATTTCTTCAATGAATCTACCATCTCTTGGTGCTCTTGAATCAGCAACAACTATTCTATAGAAAGGAGCTTTCTTAGCACCCATTCTTCTTAATCTGATTTTTACTGCCATGTTTTTCACCTCCTTTAAAGGTTATAATATATATTAACTCATAAACGGTAATTTACCAAAGAATCCTTTTTTAGATTTCTTTTGCATAGACTTCATTTGCTTCATTTGCTTTCTCATCATATCAAATCCCTTAATGAGTTTATTAACTTCTTGTAATGAAGTACCTGATCCCCTTGCAATTCTTTTCTTTCTTGAAGAAGAACCTGCTAAAAGTTTTGGATTTCTTCTTTCCTTTGGAGTCATAGAATATATGATAGCTTTAACTCTAGCTAATTGCTTTTCACCAGCATCAAAATCTATATCTTTTAACTCTTTAGGCATCCCAGGTATCATTTCCATAATCTTACTTAAAGATCCTAATTTTTTCATTTGCTCCATTGCTGATAAATAATCTTCATAAGTAAAATCATTTTCTAGCATTTTTGAGCTTAATTCTTGCGCTTCTTTATTATCAAAAGCTTCTTGAGCTTTTTCTATTAACGACAGTACATCTCCCATCCCTAATATTCTTGAAGACATTCTATCAGGATAGAAAACTTCAAAATCGCTCATTTTTTCACCAACACCAATAAATTTAATTGGTTTTTCGGTCATATGTCTAATTGATAAAGCTGCTCCACCTCTAGTGTCACCATCAAGCTTAGTTAAAATAACTCCTGATACATCTAATGCATTATTAAAATTTTCTGCAACATTAACTGCATCTTGACCTGTCATAGAGTCTACTACAAGTAGTATTTCTTGTGGTTTAACCTCAGCTTTTATAGATTTTAATTCATCCATTAAAGCTTCATCTATATGAAGTCTACCAGCTGTATCTATTATAATTACATTATTTCCATTTTGTCTTGCATGCTCTATTCCTGCCTTAGCAATCTCTACTGGGTTAACCTTATCACCCATTTGGAATACTGGAATATCTATTTGCTTACCAACTACCTCTAATTGTTTTATAGCTGCTGGTCTATATATATCACAAGCTACCAATAGAGGCTTTTTATTTTGCTTTCTAAGTTGCAATGCAAGTTTTCCACTCATGGTAGTTTTACCTGCCCCTTGAAGTCCAACCATCATAATTACTGTTGGTCCTACAGAATTGAAGTTTATTTTACTTTCACTACCACCCATAAGTTCAGTAAGTTCATCATTAACTATTTTAATAACTTGCTGTGCTGGTGTTAAGCTTTCAAGTACATCACTACCAACACATTTTTCACTAACTCTTGAAATAAATAATTTAACTACTTTAAAGTTAACATCTGCTTCAAGTAAGGCTAGCTTTACCTCCCTCATGGCTTCTTTTATATCTTTTTCAGTTAGCTTTCCTTTACCTCTAAGTTTCTTAAAAGCTTCCTGTAATTTATCGGATAATCCTTCAAAAGCCATATTAAACCCTCCTATGATTTTATAAATTTTCTAGCATATTTTTATATCTCTCATAATCTTCTTTACTAATTGAATATTTTGTTTCTAATTCATTAAGAAGATTACTAATAATTTTTTCTTGTTTAAAAGTTCTTTCAAACAAATTAAGCTTATCTTCATAGGATAGAAATTGTTTATAACATCTCTTTATTAAATCATGGATAGCTTGACGACTTGTGTTATTTAATTCAGCAATTTCAGCTAAGGATAAATCCTCATTATAATAAAGCTCCATAATTTTATATTGTTTTTCAGTTAATAATGAACCATATAGGTCCATCAATAATGAAATCTCAACCCTATCTTCCATTTCATCACCTTACCCACAAAAGAGATTTTAACAAAACAATTCCACGCTGTCAAGTATTTTTACTTAACACCTATTTTTTTTTCTTCTCCATTAAAATAATGCCTCTGCAAAACCTTCTGCATCAAATTCTTGTAAATCCTCTATACCTTCTCCTACACCAATATATTTAACTGGTATATTTAAAGTATTCTTTATAGAAATTACTACTCCACCTTTTGCTGTACCATCTAACTTTGTTAATATTATTCCATCTATAGGGCAAGTTTCCATGAATTGTTTTGCTTGAATAACAGCATTTTGTCCAGTAGTAGCATCTAAAACTAATAAAGTTTCTTTTTTAGCTCCTTCAAATTCTCTAGTTATAATTCTATCTATTTTTGATAGCTCATCCATTAAGTTCTTTTTATTATGAAGTCTTCCTGCTGTATCACATATTAATAAATCAGTACTTCTTGCTTTAGCAGCATTTACTGCATCAAAAACAACTGCTGCTGGATCTGAACCTTCATTATGTCTTATTAAATCTACACCTGCTCTTTTGCTCCAAACCTCTAATTGGTCTATAGCTGCTGCTCTAAAAGTATCTGCTGCTGCCAAAAGTACTTTTTTACCTTCACTCTTATTTTTAGCTGCAAGCTTTCCTATAGAAGTTGTTTTTCCAACTCCATTTACTCCTATTACTAGTAAAACCTTTTTACCTTCATCTTCTTCTATAACTTCTTCTGCTCCTTCTAACAGCATATCCTTAATAACTTCTTTTAAAGCTAGATATACTTCTTCTGGATCATTTATCTTATCTTTTCTTATTTTTGCCTTTAATTTATCAATAATTTCAATTGTTGTATCCATTCCAATATCAGACATTACTAATATTTCTTCTAACTCTTCATATAAATCTTCATCAATAGTAATAGCTAGTTTTAATGTTTCATTAATCCTATCTGTTAAAGCATCCTTAGTTTTTGAAAGTCCTGTTTTTAAATTATTAAATATTTTCCCAAATAAAGCCATGATTTACCTCCCAATTTCTTTACTTAAATTCACTGAAACAACTTTTGATATTCCTTTTTCCTCCATTGTAACTCCATACATTACATCACTAGCTTCCATAGTACCTTTTCTATGTGTAATAACTATAAACTGTATATTTTCAGAAAAGGCTCTTAAAAATTCTGCATATCTATATACATTTGCATCATCTAAAGCAGCCTCTATTTCATCTAATATACAGAATGGAGTAGGTTTCATTTTTAATATAGCAAATAATAAAGCTATAGCAGAAAGTACCTTTTCTCCTCCAGACATTAAATTAATATTTTGAAGTTTTTTACCTGGTGGCTGTACATTTATATCTATATTTGCTGTTAATTCATCTCCTTCACCTAAAATAAGTTCTGCATTTCCTCCTTTAAATAAATCCTTAAAGGTTTCATTAAAGTACTTATTTAAAACAGTAAAGTTTTCTTTAAATAACTCTTGCATTTTTGAAGTCATTTCATTAATAACAGTCATAAGTTCTTCTTTTGCTTTATTTAAATCTTCTTCTTGAGAAGACATAAATTTATATTTTTCACACACTTCTTCATATTCTGCAATAGCTGCAAGATTAACAGTTCCTAAAGCTGTAATTTTAGATTTTAATTTTACTATTTCTTCCTTCATCTTAAATGGAACTTCTACTTTAACTGCAATTTCTATTGCTTCAGCTAAAGTTAAATCTAATTCTTCATTTAACTTTACATAATGATTTTCTTTATCATTTTCTAATTTAGCAAATGAAATTTCTTTTTTATTTAGTTCACTCTCTAAAACTCTACTTTCTTCAATTAACTCATTTGCTTCTCCATCTTTTATCTTTAAAGTATCTTTTATAGCTATTCTATTAGCTTCATCAAATTTAAATATCTCTTCTAAATTTTTAAGTCTACTATTAAGATTTTTAATAAAAGTTGTCTTTTCTATAATTAAGTTACTTAAGTAATTAATATTATCAGTTTTTTCATTATTATCATTTTTTAATATTAATATTCTATCTTGTTTTTCTTTTTCTTCTTTTTCTTTTCTTCTTAGTTCTGA
>JAFSER010000002.1 GCA_017435645.1 Clostridium sp.
ATAATTTATAGTATAAATATTTTTATTAAGATAATAGGAATTTAAAAGATTATATTAGAATATAAAAATACTGTTGTTTAGTGAGGTGAGATAATATGAACTTAAATAATATGATGAATTCAATTTTAAAGATAGGATCTAGTATTTCAGTGAAGAAAGGTAAGGAGCTTTTTAGAAATAGTTTAACAACAAAGATAAGTGCTAAGAAAATTAATGATATATATCATATTTATGGTAGGGTTATAGATAATGTAAATGAATGTAGAACTCATATTAAGTTTAGTTTAGATGATAAGGTTATTAAAGTTAGGTGTACTTGCGATAAATATGAAACTAATAGTAAAGAAATAAGAGACTATGTTTGTCCTCACATAATTGCAACTATGTACAACTTTTATTATAAAGTAAATAAAAAAATAGAAAAAAATAAAGCAAGTAAAGAAGTTAGTATTGAGAATAAATTAGCTAACAATATAAATTTAGATATTAAGGATAATAATAACTTATATAAAAGTATTAATAATAAAAATAATATTACTTTACATAATACATATGATAATTCATTAGAGCAGAAAAAATTAGTAAATATAAGCAATAACAAAGTAGAAGGATTTAAGAATAGTAATATACATGAATATGATAAGTATATAAATTTAAATATTAATAATTATAGTAATTTAATGATAAAAAAAGATAAGAAAATAAGTAATACTAATTTATATATTGATAGAACAAATAAAGCAGAGATAAAAAATAATATTTCTACTATTAAAAAGGAAAATATATCAGCAGTAAAGCTAGAAATTAAGATAAAACAAGTAAAAATTACTGGTAACAATGAATATTATATTGAATTAAGAATAGGAAAAGAAAATACTATAGCTGTTGAATCAATAGGAAAACTTTTGTTTATTGATGATAATAAATTTAAATATAGAGACTTTAAAATTATAGAATTTTTAAGAGAGAAGGCTAAAGATGACAAATCTAGAATAGTTAATAGTAGATATTTTAAAATTTATGAAAATGAATTAAGAGATTTTTTAAGTTTAATAGATAATAAAAAAACTATTACAATTACTTATGATTACATGAATTACTTATCAATAATTAATAAAGAAAACATTCCTTTAATATTTACTATAAAAAAGAGAGATAACTTTATAATAGTAAAAGCACAAAAGAAAAGTATTATACCGTTAAGCAATAATAAGGATGTTTGGATATATGATAAAAAAATATATATTCCATCTAAAAAGCAAGTAAAATACTATAAGGATATTTACAAAGAATTATTGATTAAGGATTCACTAACTTATAAATATACAGAAGAAAATTTAAAAAGGCTATTAATAATATTAGGAGAAATAGCTGGAGATATTATTATAGATGAAAGTATAAAAGAAGATGTTAATAGTATTAATAAGCCTAAGTTTTATTTTTATAAGAAAGAAAATTTTATTTATTGTGACTTAAAAATAGATTATGCTAATAAATTAAAGGGAATAAAAGATAGTAGAAGCTTGGAAAAGTTAGAAATGCTTCTTGAAAGATATAAGTTTATAAAAAAAGATGAGAATTTTATTTTTATAGGCAATGAAGAAGAAGAGTATATTTTCTTAAAGGAAGGATTAGTGTTTTTAAGAAGTCAGGGGAAGGTGCTATTAGATAAAACTTTTAAAATTAATAGAATAATCAATTCTAAAGATATTACAAGTTATTTAAAAGAAAAAAATGACGGTATTTATTTTAGTTATGAAATAGAAGAGCTAGATTATGAAGAGTTAGGCTATGCTTATGATGAATATAAAAAAGGGAGAAATTTTTATAAAACTAGAAATAATAATTTTTTAGACTTAAGAGATAATGGAGTAAGAGAATTTTTATTAACAATTGAAGAGTTAAACTTCCTATATAATGTGCATAAAAAAGAAGTATATGTGGATAAATTTAATTTATTACATTTAGAAAATAAAATAACAAATAATAAGATTCCTTATATAAATGGTAGTGAAGTAATAAATAGTATATTTGATAAGCTAAAGGGGAAAAGGGATAGAGAGTATAGAATTCCAGAAACTTTAAATGCAAGTTTAAGAGATTATCAAAAAAAGGGATATTCTTGGCTTAGAACTATAGAAGAATTAGGTTTAGGTGCTATTCTTGCAGATGATATGGGACTTGGGAAAACTATTCAAACTATAACATTATTATTATCAAAGCCTGAGAAAAAAAGCTTAATTATTACACCTACGGTAGTATTGTATAATTGGAAAAGTGAATTTGAAAAATTTGCTCCAAGTTTAAAGGTTGGAATTATTCATGGTAGCTTGAAGGAGAGAAGAAATATTATAAATAATTATAATGATTATGATGTTTTATTAACCACCTATGGTACCTTTAAAAGAGATTTGGAGTTATATGAAGGAATAGTATTTGATTTTTGTATAATAGATGAGGCTCAAAATATTAAAAATAAATCAGCTAATGTTACTAAGGCAGTTAAGGAGATTAAGGCTAATTGTAAAATAGCTTTAACAGGAACTCCTATAGAAAATAATCTTTTAGAATTATGGTCTATTTTTGATTTTATAATGCCACAGTATTTATTTTCAGAAGAAAAATTTAAAGAAAAATTCATTAAAGGTACTGAAAAGGAGCTGTTGGAATTAAAAAATATGATTTCTCCTTTTATATTAAGAAGATTAAAAGAAGAGGTATTAGAAGAACTACCAGAAAAAATAGAAAAAGAATATATAGTTCCTATGTCAGCAAAGCAAAAGCAACTATATACTAGATATCTAAAAGAGGTTAAAAAGAAATTAAAGGAAGATAAACATAATAAGGTAGTTATATTTTCTTATTTAACTAAGCTTAGGCAGCTATGTTTAGATCCATCAATATTAATAGATGATTTTAAGGAAGGAAGCTCTAAAATTAAAGCTGTATTTGAAATAGTTAAAGAATCCTTGGAAGCAAATAAGAAGATAATTATATTTTCTCAGTTTACATCAGTGTTAAAAAAGATAGGTGGCAAACTAGAAGAGGATGAAGTTAAGTATTTATATTTAGATGGTAGTACAAAAGCAAAAGATAGAATTACTTTAGTTAATGAATTTAATAATGAAGATAAAAATATATTTTTGATTTCATTAAAGGCTGGAGGTGTAGGGCTTAATTTAACAGCTGCAAATATTGTAATTCACTTTGATCCTTGGTGGAATCCAGCAGTTGAAGATCAAGCAACAGATAGAGCTTATAGAATTGGTCAAAAAAATATAGTTGAAGTTATTAAATTAATAGCAAAGGACACTATAGAAGAAAAAATTGTTGCATTACAAGAAAATAAAAAAGAATTAATAAATAAAATAATAGATGAAAATTTATTAACAGGTGATAAATTAAATTTAATTGAAGAGGAGGAGCTACTAAATCTTTTTATTTAGTAAATAATTATGAATATATATACAATTGGTCATTCAAATTACACAATGGAAAAGTTATTATATATGCTAAGATATTTTAACATTAATACTGTTGTAGATATTAGAGGAACGCCTTATTCGAAATATAATATTCAATTTAATAAAGAAACAATTAAATATAATTTAACTAAAGAAGGATTTATTTATATTTATATGGCAAAGGAGTTTGCAGCTAAAAGAATTAATAAAGTTTCATATAATAATGAAGGATATTCTGATTTTGAAAAAGTGGTAGAAGAAAAGGACTTTAAAGTAGGGATTGATAGGCTTAAAAATGGATGTAAAAAAGGATATAGAATAGCACTTTTAGGGGCTATGCAGGATCCTATAAGATGTCATAGAAGTATTTTAGTTGGTAGAGCTTTAAGTAAAGAGGGCTTTAATGTTATTCACATATTAGATGATTTAAGTATAAAAAATCAAGATTATATAGATGAAAGATTGCTTGATAAATATTTTCCTAATAGATATGAAGTAGCTATGAGTTTTTTCTTAGAAAATGAAATGAGTAGAGAAGAAATGATAGATGAAGCTTACAGAAAAGCTAATAAAGAGATTGGATATAGAGTAGAGAATTTATCGGTAGATAAAAAGAAAATTTAGTATTATAACTAGTATTGATTATTTTTTATTAAGATTTTATTTGCAAATTTAATATTAATATAAAAAGTAATCATAAGAAATTTACATAAAACTATTAATATAATTCTTTATTTTAATAAATAAGAGATTTTTAATTAAAGAAAATATAATAGTAAATATATAGGACGCTAAAATTGCGTCCTATATATTTAAACTATTTTCCAAGATTCTTCTACTTTTTCTTGAATTATTGAATATTCAATTTGCCTAGTAGTCTCTTTGGAAAGCTTAAGTTTTTTTAGCTTATTATTGAATTCTTCACTAAATGACTTTAAAGTTTTTCCAATATTTTTTGTGGAATTATTAAAAACTTCCAAAGGTGTTAAGAATTTTTCGCTATTTCTAATAGGATTTAAATGTATAGAAGAGGAATCAGCAACATTGGAAGCAATAGTGCTAACATCTTCTATAAGATTATTATTAAAGCTTTCAGGGAATTTAACTTCAATTATTATTTTATAAGTTACAGTTCTTTTTTGCTTACATGGAATTTTTAATGTCAAATCATTTCCTTCAATTTCACCTAAGTAATTTACAACAGTATCATTTCTTTCTTCAGGAATATCAACAGAAGTCAAAACTTTGCTATAAATATACTTAGTTTCATTATTTTTAAATTCTTTTCTAGTTAAAATTAAAGTTTCTTTCTTTGAATCAGATGTTTCTTCTGAATTACTTCTATAGCATACAAAAGAATCTACTTTTTTTATATCTAATCCAAAATAAACCCAAGTACCTCTAAACCAACGTAATCCAGAAATACTCCTGTTATCAACATTTAATAAAAAAGCCCAATAGGATTTATTTCCTTTTTCCCATATATAAGTAAACTTATATAGGCAAAAGCTTATAGTTCCAGGGTTTACGGCTTTAGAATTATTTCCTTTATCCTTATGTTCCTTATATTTTTTATTTTTCTTATCAGGTTCATGATTAAGTTTTTTAACTCCAGAGCTATTTTTTTCAGGTGTAAAGTTAGGAGGAGAACCAACATTTAAATAACTACCTTGACTTGGCCCACCAGGAAAGCCAGGTATTGGATTAGGGTTAAAGGATTGAAAGCTAGAAAATGAATTAACCCTTAAGTTAGAATCATCTTCATAAAGATTAGAATCATTATCGTTAAAATTCATAGGTAAACTCCTAAATAGTATTTTATAGTTTATTATAGGGAAAAATTTTAAGAATGTTACATATATTAGGTGTTAATTAAGAAGTATTAATTTTAAAGTTAGGGGATATTTCTTTTGAGGTAAATATTAGATCTACTAAGTTAAGAGATTGTAAAATTATAAGTAGTATTTTTAATGATTTGCTTTTATATCATGTTAAGAATAGATGAGATACTTATAATGTAGAAAGAAAAGTAATTTATAAAAGTTATTTAATAGAATAATACATAAAAAAAGTAGAAGGAATATTTTTCTCTCTACTTTTTATACCTTATAAAGTGAATTGTATTTAACAAACTATTGTTTGTTTTTATCTTCTTCGTTACTTTTATAAATATTTTCATATTCATTTTGTTCATCATTCATATTTTTTACGATTTCTTCTGATTTCTCTTTTCTACATTTTTTATTAAGAGCACATGCGATTCCGTCCATATACAACACTCCTTCTATATATTTTATTTAAGATTATTATACTATAATATGTTTAATAAATCAACAATAATAATTATTAATTAATAACTATTATTAGTTATTTGGTTGTTATATTATTATATACTTTAATAAAGATATAATATTTATACTATTATAAGTTATTATTTGAATAATTTACAAAATATTTTTAATAATAATCATATATCATTATGTAAATTAATTGAAATTTTATTAATATTAACGAAAAATAATTTAATTAAATTTAAATTAGCAAAATAAAACAGGAGTAAAAATGTTGAAATAAGTCGAAATATAGTATAAAATCATCTTCGGAAATAAATTTTATAAGTCGTTTAAGTTAAACAACAAATAAATGGAGGAAAACATATGAAGAAAAAAGTATTATCATTATTAATGGCAGCAGCAGTAGTTGCTACAGTATCAGCTCCAGCTAGCGCTCAAACTTATGAAGCAAATAGTACAGAAACTATTGATGCTAACGTAACAGTAACAGGTACAGTAAGTGATATTCAAGGTACTGCACCAGCAGGAAAAATCCAAGTTGAAGTTCCAACAACTTTATCATTTACTGTTGACCAAGATGGAAACTTTAAAGCACCTACATACACAATAACTAACAAAAGTGCAGAAGCTGTACAAGTTTTAGTAGGAAGCTTCCAAGAAACAAACATTGGAGGAGGAATTACATTAGTAGGACATGCTGATGATTTAAGCACTGCAGATAGATCTAGTGTTAAATTAGCTTTAAAAGGAAATGCTGGATATGTTGATTTAGCAGCTGTAGATACTACTACAAAAATCAGTGTAATAGAATCAAATGATACTGACAATATTCAATTATTAGGAGTATCTGGTTTACAATCACAAAACGGAACAACTGTAGATGATAACGGAGCATCAGAAGACTTCAACCTAGTATTCAAAATAAAGAAGAATAACTAATTAAATGCAATAAAATATAAGATTAAGGAGATGTTGCAACATCTCCTTAATTAAAAATGTGGAATGTGAAAAGTAGAATTATTTATGTAATTCAAAATTAGTTATAGAAAATATGTATTTTTAGAAACTCCTAGTGGAGTTTCTTATTTAATTTTATATTTTCAATGCTCATTTTACATTGTGCGACAGCACTAAATATATAGAGTTGTTTGTAGTATTAAATATTTATTAAGGAGATTTAAGTTATGGAAAATAAAAAACCTGTAATATCTAAAAATAAAAAACTTGTAATATCTATATGTTCTTTATTATTAATATTCTTAACTGTTGGAACAATAATATATGTTAAGAATAAATCAGATAATAATACAGGAAAAGGCTTATCAGGATATATTCTTTCTACTGGGATAGAGCCAGATTTAACAGAAGAAGAAATTGCAGCCTTATTACAAAAGCAAGTAGATGAATCTAAGGTTGTTTTTAGTATATATACTGAGCCGGTATTTGAAGGGAAAACAGGAACTATAATGTTTGCTAATCCACAAAATAGTGCTCATAATATAGATTTATCTGTTAAAGTAGATGGAAAAACAATTATTAAAACAGATAAGATAGCTCCTAATCAATATATTGAACAAATTGAACTTATGGGAAAAGCCTTAAAGAAAGGTACACATAAGGGGGAAGCTTTAATTACAGCTTATAAGAAAGATACTGGAGAAATGGTTGGACAAGTAGCTGTGGAATTAGATATAACATCTAAATAGAAATATTGCAAAAAAATTTATTTTTATAATTCTTCTTAATTATTCTAATACAAAGACAAGGAGGGGAAATGAAAAAAGTAAATGATACTTCAAGAGAAGTAAATAATACTTCAAAGAGAATTGCTTTATTTCTAGGTGGAAAAAAAATAATTCAAATATTTTCAATTATCGTTATATTACTATTCTTTCCAGTAGCTAAATTTATACATGATAAAGTTTGTGATAATCATAATGGAGTAAATGAAGGGGCTACTGACTCCCTTGATAACAAGAATTTAACTCAAGGAACAATATATACAGATGTAGAGAATTCTAAGAAAGAAGATGAAAAGATTTCGAAATATACTCTTGGAGATGGGTATAGTGAAGTAGAGAATTCTACTCATCATAATAATAGCGTAAGCAATGGGGAAAGTTCATCTTCTTATATTGATTATTCTTCATTAAGTGGAAGTAGTATAACTATTTTAGAAGGTGATTCTTTTGAACCAATAACTACTTTGAATTTAAATGCTACAGATAAAGATGGAAGTAGTATAAGTGATAAAATTATAATTACAGAGAATAATGTAAATGTTGAAAAAGCAGGTTATTATACAGTTTCAGCAAGTGTAAAGTTAAGTAGTGGTCAAACTCTTCAAAGAGTATTTAGTGTACAAGTAAAGGCTAAAAAGCTAGATGTTACTGTAAATTCATTTAAAGCTATAGAAAGTAAAGTAACTAAAGGAGAAAAAGTAAACTTTACTCTTGATATTACATCATCAAAAAGTTATGTAAAAGCTAGTGCTGTAAATATAAATGGAAAAGATTATTCAGTATATCCAGATGGAGATAATTTAAATTCAAAGAAGCAAAAGTATAAGATTGAAGCAAGTAGTGGAGATTTAATAGGAGCTCAGGATTATAAGATTTCTTATATAAGAATGTCTGATAATTCTATAATAAATGTAGATAAAACAGCTACTGTAGAAATATTAAAATCTGAGGCAAAAGTAAAAGATTTTAAATATGAAACTAATTCCGCAGGAAAGAATATAACTATGAAGTTTAATCTTGAAGATATAGATAATTCAGCTTCTAATTTAAGACTTGAAGTGTATAAAGATAATGAATTAGTTGCTACAAATAATCTAGATAGAAAAGAATTATACGAAGAAAAAGTTATGACATATACTAATGGTATTTATGAAATCAAGGTTTTAGCAGATATAAATCTTAATTCTACTGTAAATGAAGAAAATACTATTTTAAATAAGGTTCTTTTATCAGAAAGTATAAATGTTACTAATGTTGATGAAACTTCACTAACTGGAACTGATATAGAAATAGTTGAAGGTGATGAATTTAACATTAACTTACTAAATATTGAAGCTAGAGATGTAGATGGTGAAGATATAACAGATAAAGTAATAATTAGATATAACAATGTTAATAATAATATTGCCGGAAGTTATAAAGTAATAGTTAACGTTACTAATAAAAAGAATAGAAAGATTGAAAAAACATTTAAAGTTACAGTAGTTAAACCAGTAATAACAGAAGAATCAGATAACAATAATGATTTAGAAACAGATTTATCTACTACTTTTGTTTTGGATAGAAATTCAAATGAAGTTAAAGCAAGTAGATCTTTAACTAATGGTACTATTTCTGGAAATGCTACAGAAACTTTAGATGCTAATGTTACTATAACAGGTAATATTACAAAAGCTGATGGTACAGCTGCAAGTGGAAAGATTCAAGTAGAAGTTCCAACAAGCTTAGCATTTTCAATAGATCAAGCCGGAAACTTCAATGGAACTGTATTTAATATAAAAAATTCTAGTGATACAGAAATATCAGTATCAGTTGGTCAATTTAAAGAAACTAAATCTAGCTCTGGAATAACAGTTAGACCTTTAAGTCAAGATTTAACTAATATGGACAGATCAAATGTTCATTTATATCTTCAAGGGGATATCCTAATAGATTTAGGAGAAACATTAGTTTCAGATAAAGAATTAATAGCGATACAAGCATCAGACTCAAAAACAGTGCAATTACTTGGAAATGCAGGTAAGAGTAGTGGAACTGAAGTTGATACAAATGGTGCAAGTGAAGAATTTAACTTAGTATTTAAAATTAAAAAAAGATAATTTTATAAAATTATCTTTATGGAAGCAGAATATGTATTATAAAACATATTTGAATAGGAAGTGATAAATATATGACTAAAAAGAACATATATACATTTAAAAAAATTATAATCTTAGGAATTATAATAGCCATAGCTTCCTTTGTGATTATAAATATAAACAAGAAAGATAAAGCAAATGTAAAAGGAGGAATTATTTCCGAGGGAATAATTCCTGGATACACAGAAGATGAAATTAAAGAAATATTACAAAGAAAAGCTGATGAATCTACATTTTCCTTTGAGATTAACTCAAGACCAGTTTTTAAAGATGGTGCATCAGAAGGTAATCTTAGAATTGCTAATCCACCATATAATAAATATTCCATAGAAGTAGATATAAGATTAGATGAAAATAATCAAGTGGTGTTTGAATCTGGAGAAATACCTCCATATCACTATATTGAGAATGCAAGGCTAAGTAAAAAATTAAAGGCAGGAGAGTATGATGCAACTGCAACAATAAGCGCATTTGATTTAGAAACTGGAGAATTTAAAGGGAAAAGTACAGCTAAATTAGTTATAAAAGTTGAAAACTAAATATTGGGAGACAAATTTATGAAAAAAAATAAATTGAAATATTTAATATTTATAATTGTTTTGTTTATAGCTAATATTCCAATTACTACATTTGCAGAAACTACAAATAACACAACTACTATTCCACAAACTGGGAATACTATATTAGATGGTGAAATTGGTGAGTGGGATCCTAATATGGATGATACTCCTGATTTTGATCAAGTAACGGATATAGAAGGTAGCATACCAACTGAAGATGAATACTTTACAATATCAGTTACAGTTCCAATAGATATGGAGTTTTATGTACTACCTAATAGTCAGTTAGTTTTTGGTAGTTTTTATTCTCCAGAGTACACTATAAAGAATAATGGAAGTAAAACAGTAGTTGCTAAAATTAATTCATTTTCTATGGATAATAGTGGAGAAAGCGATACTAACACTCCATTATATATAGAAGAAGTTGTTGGTGGAGATGGAAAAACTCAAATGGAGCTTAAGATGTGTGCTGTTGAGAATTTAGATTCAATTGGAAAGCAAAAAGAAGTAAATTTAACTGAACTTAATACTTTAAGTGATGAAGAAAAAACATTATATGAACTTCAAACTAATGAAGTTAAAAAAGTTAAATTTATTTCAGAAAAGTGGGAGTCACCAACATATGAATCTAAAAAAGATACTGCATCCTCAAGCTACACTGCAAGTTTTGAATTTTCAATAAAAGAATAAATTATGATGCTATTGCAAAATAAAAATTGTTTTATGATAGCTTCATATATGCCTCATAATTAAATAATATTTTATGAATTAATATAAATGAGATAAGCATTATATTATATCATAATAAATTTTATAGAGAGGAGGAAATAGTGTTTAATGAGACTGAGAAAAGTTATCTCTACTATCTGTTTAGTGGTTTTAATGACACAAAACATACCAGTAAGTGCAATGACTATCCTTTCTGAAAATAATGATATAGTTGAAAATGACAATTCTCAAGAGCTTCATAATGAAATATTAAATGAAGAAATAATAGATTCAGAAAATATGACAAAGGATGAGGACAATAAAGATGAAAATAATGGTTCTCAGCCGCTAGATGATAAAACATCAAAGGAAGAAGTCATAAATTCAGAAAATATTGTGAATAATGAGAGTGATATTAGTAAAGAAGAAATATCTAATTCAGAAAGCACTGAAAAGAAAGAAGATAGTATAAATGCTATTACTAAAATAACAGGCTCTGAAAATATAACAATTTATTTAGGGGAAGAAATAAATTATAAAGATGGAATAAAGGCTACAGATACTAATGGGAATGATATAACTGATTTAGTAACTGTAGAAGGAAAAGTGGATAATTCCAAACCAGGAACTTATGAGCTTAAATACTCTGTTAAAGATGAGCTTGGAAATATAGCTAACTTAGTTAGAAAAGTAAAAGTTATTGAGAAAAATACGTTTAACTTTTATGTTGAAAAAGTAAATGAAGTAACAAAAGAAACAACAAAAGAAACTTTGTTTACATTTTATCTTGATAATGAAAATTCGAAATTTGTAGTTGAAAATCAATCTTCTAATATGATAGATCCTTCTAAAGAGAATGAAATAGCTTTAGAAATTAAAGTAATAGATAAAGATAATAAAGAAAAGCTAAGAATAGAACTTTTAGGAAAGGATACTGGCAATTCTAACAAATTAGAGGCATTAAAAGAATTAAAATATTCATATGGAGATTATATACAAATAAAGCCGATGAAAATTGGATTAAGTATTGAAGGGCCTATATTAGGAGATATCAATACTGAAAAAGAAGATTATTCAGATGGAATTGATAATCTAGATTACATTAATAATGTAAGATTTAAAATTGTAGAAGATGGAATAGAAGCTATATATAATGAAGCTCCTGTCATAAATGGATTATCTGATATAGAAAATTCAGAAGAAAAATCTATTGATCCTATTATAGGAATAAGTGTTACTGATGATCATGATGGAGTTATAGACAATTCTAAAGTGAAAATAGACGTAGCAAAAAAAGAAGACTCATATATTATATATAATTATACTGTAGAAGATAGTTGGGGAAGAAGTACAAGTGGTACAAGAAAGATACCAACTACTATAGAATCAAATGAGGAAAATATATCTGAAAATAAAAATGTAAAATCATTAGATCAAAATATAATAAAAGTAGAAGGTGTATCATATTTTGGCAATACTACAGAAAGATTTAAAATAAAGTTAGATCCTTCAGCTAGAGAAATTCAGATAATTGATGCAGATGGAAAAGTTATGAGTAACACTATAAAAGGAGAATATTTTAAGTTTGAATTATATGATAGATATATGGAACTTAAGACTTCAGTTACTTTATTAGGTACTGACAAAAGTGACTCTACAAAACTAAATGCTATAAAAAATTATCTTTTTGAAGAAGGTGATTATATAGCTATTTGGCATGCAGAATCTGATAGTAAACTTAAGATAGAGGGTAGTATAAAAACTACAGTTAATCAAAATGGAGAAGCAGTAGCAGATGGAGGAACTGTAGATTACTCAAATGGTTTACAAAAAGCAGATACTTCAAGCCGTAGATTTAGAATAACAAAACTAGGCTTAGAAGAGGTGAAAAATGAAGCTCCAATTATTGAAGAATTACCTACTATTTCTATAGAGAGAGGTGGAGAGATTGACTTATTAACAGGCGTTTTAGATAAGATAAACGACGATTTTGATGAGTTTAATGAAGAATCTATAGAGAATGGTACTGTATCTTTAACTCATACTACCTTTGATAATACTAAAGTTGGAAATCAAACAATAGTTTATACAGCCACAGATAGTTGGGGAAGAACAAGTACTAAAAATAGAACAGTAACAGTTACTTCTCAAAATCCACTAGACACTACTTATATAGAGTTTATGAATAGTGAAGGTGGTACTGAGGAGAGTCTATTTAAAATAGGACTAGATCCAGTATTAAAGGAAATAGTAGTTAAAGATATAGATAGTATTCCTGATACTCAAGTAGATCCAACAAGATCTTCATCTATATTTAAATTAAAAATATACACTCAAGGTGGAGTTTTACAAAAAACGCTAAATATAAAAGGTACTGATAGATTAAAAACAGTACTTAGAAAAATAAATGGTTATAAATATTCTGATACTGATCGTATAGAATTATGGTCCAATAATCCTAAAAATATTAAGGTTATTGGGGCAGTAGTTGGAAATACAGGTGAAAATGCAGAAGACTATACTGATGGTATAGATGACCATGATTACATGAGAAATGTAAGATTTGAAATAACTCCAAATAGTTTAAAGTATATATACAATGAAGCACCTAAATTCATAATAGATAATGACTTAACAGTTATTAGAAATGGTAATATAAATTATCTTGATGGAATTAGAGCAACAGATGACCATGATAATGAAAGTGAAATAACAAGTAAAATAACTCATGGAACAGTAGATACTAATACTATAGGAGAAAAATATGTAGAATATAGTGTAACAGATAGCTGGGGGAGAAGTACCCTTGTAAAAAGAAAGGTTATTGTCTATCCATACAATGAGCTAGAGTATAACTATATTAATGTCAAAAATGATGAAACTAATGAGACTATTTTATCAATAAACTTTGATGAAGAAACTAAAAAGTTCAAAGTTAATAAAGTAGATTCTACCAAACTACCACATTATTTAACAAATGATGATATGGTATTTGAACTTAGCATCATTAGAAGTAATGGGCAAAAAGAAACTGTAAGCCTTACTAAAGCTGATATAATAAGAAATATTGAGAGTAAGTTAGATGAAATTAATAATCTTTCATATCAGTATGAGGATTATATTTCATTAAGAGTGTATGACCCAGTTAATGGTATATATATATCTGGTAATTCATCAATAATACTAGGTGGCTTTTCTGATGATGATCAAATGTATAACTCAAGATTTAAAATAAAGCCTGAGGGATTAGAAATTGAATATAACATTGAACCTAGAATAGATGGATTACATCAGACATTATACATATATAAAGGTGATACTTTAACACCTGAAAAAGCTATGGAAGGAATCCTTATAGAAGATGATAAGGATGGAACTATAGATTTAGACAGTAATAGAATACAAATTACAGATGTAGATTCAAATGATTTAAATGATATTGATACAGATAGAGTTACTGAAATTCAATTGTACTATGAAGTAACAGATACCTGGGGTAGAAGTTCAAGTGGATACAGAGTTCTGTCAATATTATCAAAATCTGTATCAAATGATATTGAATTCTATGATGAATCAGGAAATACTAAGTTGTTTTCATTAAAATATAACCCTGTGGCTCATGAATTTAATGTGAGTAGAGATACAAAAAATATAACTACTACAAAATTAACAAAGACTAAAAGTACACAAAATACGACGACCGAAGAAATAGTATTTAAATTAGGTGTATATAATGCTAATGGAGTAGAAGTTGGAGTGTTTGAACTATCAGAAAGTGATATATCTAATAATAACTTTACCGGTATAGAAAATATATCAGTTTATGATGATTATTACTTTAGTGTGTGGAGTAATAATCCAGAAAGAATAAAAATTCAAGGATATATGACAGGAAATGATAAACTAGGTGAATTGGAAAATCAAGAGGAAAATTATGCAGATGGTATAAATGACTCTGATAATATGGATAATGTTAGATTTAAAATGAAAACAGATGGTTTAGAAGCTGTATATAATAAGGCTCCTAAGATATATATAAAAAGTAAGAATATACTTACTGCATATGCTGGAGACCCAATTGACTATTTATCCAATGTTGTTGTAGAAGATGACTATGATGGTGTAATACCAACAGAAAATGTAAAAGTAGATATAGTTGAAGAAGATAGAGAAGAGAGCTTAATAATAGGTGAAAATACTATTAGATTAACTGTAAATGACAGCTGGGGGAAAGAAACTAGCATAGAAAGAGATATATTAATACTTAACGGTATAGAGAAAAATAATATGATAGTTTATCAACATGTCGGCCCTGATACAGATAAAGAAGATAGAGATAAAGTATTAGAAATGAAGTTCAATGCTGATACTATGCAATTAGATGTATCTACTTATGATAGAAAACTTAGACAACTACCTAATGGATCAGAAAATATAGTGGACTATTTTATAATTACTGTTAAAGATAAAGATGGTAATATAAAACCAATCGTTAATGATTCTACTATGAGAAGAGTTAGATTTAACTCGGAAGAAGAAGTGAGAGATAACGATATAAGAATAATAAAATTAAGAGAGTTTCAATTTGACTATGATGATACTATAGAGATTACACATAGACATACACATAGGTTTGCTATAGAAGGTAATGTAAAAGATGCAAGAGAAGATTATTCTGATGGTACTGATAATCCTGAACACATACTAAATGTCAAGTTTAAGGTAACAAAAAGCGGATTAGAAGCAATATATACTGATCCAGATGAGAATAATGTGACTGGCAATAAAGTTATGTTTGGACCAATGGCACCAGAAGAATTCCCATTTAAAATAGAAGTAGACACTAATAATAGAATATTCAGAATATTAAATGCGACAAACACTAGTATATGGTATAAATATTCTGGAGTAGATGTATACAAATTAACTTTAATAGACGCAAATGGAGAAAAGAAATTAGAAACTACGCTTCAAGGAAGAGATACAGTATCTACTGTAAGAAATGACGGCTGGGATAATTACCAATTCGAATATGGCGATGCTCTTCATATATGGCATCTTGACCCAAGTAGATCTATAATAAAAGGTATCATAAAAGATCAAAAAGAAGATTACTCAAATGGTGTAGATAACCCAGATTATATGAACCATGTTGTATTTAAATTAACAGCAGATGGAGTACAATCTATATATAATGAAGCTCCTGTTATACACGGTGTAGAGGATATTGATATATATCAAGGCCAACCTTTTGATGAAATGAATGGTGTAAGTTATACAGATGATCATGATAATGGATACTTGGTTACAAATGTTACTGGTACAGTTGATGAAAATACACTAGGAGAGCAAATTATTACTTATACAGCAACTGACCGTTGGGGTAAAACTACTACAGTAGAAAGAAAAATAACTGTAAGACCTAATCTATATAAAAATATATTTAAAGTATTTTCTGATGAAAACATTTCAGAAACAGTATTTGAAATAGGATTTAATACTGTAGATAACAAATATAGAGTATTTAATCAAAAAAATAATAGATTATCTAATACTTATTTAGAAGATACAGCCTTTGTAATAGAAATAGATGATGAAGATGGAAACGAAAAGGTATATATTTCCTTAAAAGGTAGTGATAGAGGGGATTCCCCTATATTAAATGAATTAAATGAAGTAACTTATTCTGAAGGAGATATTATAAGAGTATATAGAAGTAATCTTCAGGGATTAAGTATTGTAGGAAATGTAACTGGAGATATACCATCAGAAGATGATATGTCAGATGATATGAATAAGTTTGAATATATGACCAATGTAGGATATGAGGTAAATAATGAAGGATTAGAAGCTATATATAACCATGCTCCTATCATAGAAAATATTATTGAAGATTCTACTATTAGTAAGGGAACTACTATAAACTTACTAGACGGATTAGAAATAAAAGACGATATGGATGAACTTGATATAGATGATATCAATGTATATATAAATGGTGAATATATAGACACAAGAAGCTACACTTTTAATAGGTTAGGTACTTTTGATATAGCCTATGCTTTAACAGATAGTTGGGATAGAACAAGCATGTACTTAGTTACTATAACTGTAGAATCTAAAGTTAGGGAAAATAGTATTGAAGTTTATGGACCAAATCAAAGATTAGCATTTAAGATTACATTTGATACAGGTGAAAATAAGTTTTTACTAACTGATGGTACTTCTTCAAATAATATTAATTCTGTTTCAAATCAAAATAAATACTTTGAAATGATAGTAAGAAATATAAAGGGAGAAGTAAAGTACACAGTAACTTTAAATGGCGATATTGACCATGATAGAGCACAGTTAGCCTCTTTACATGAAGCGAATTTCTCTAGATATGATACTATAGCCTTATATGGTGAATTACCTGAAACTGTTAAGATACAAGGAGATATTATAAAAAATGGTATCTTAAGTAATCATAACTACGCTAATGGATTTGGAGATAACGATAGATATTCAGAAGTTAGATTTAAAATAACTGATGATGGTCTTGAAGAAATGGTTAAAAAGAATCCAACAATCTCTGGAATAGATAAAAAGACTATAAAAAGAGGAGATGACATAGCTTTATTGGAAGGTGTACTTGTAGATGTACATGATGAAAATAATCAAGACTATGTAATAGAAGTAGATGATAGTGGTTTTAACAATTTAGTTGAAGGTGATTATACTATAACATATATAGTAACTAATAGCTGGGGCTTGGAAGTTAGAGAAAATAGAATCATAACTGTTGAACCTAGAACAGAATTAGAAACTGTTAAACTTAACTTAAAAAATACTAGAAATCAAAATATATTAACAATAGGTTTTGATTCTATAGATAAAAAACTTAGAGTTATACACCATACTGAGAATGCAACTATTGATGCGAATGATAGTAATGTAGCATTTGCTATAAATGCTTACGATTCCTTAGGAAATACCTTAGGTACTATTGAAATAAAAGGTAATCAAATAATAACCCAGGATATAGTAGATAGATTAAATAATTTTGCTTATATAGAGGGTTATAGAATCAGTATATGGTCTAAAAATCCTACTACCCATATGAGTGTAGAAGGTAATATAAAAGATAATCCTAAAAATGAAACTTCAGGATTAACTGAATTTGATAAAATGGAAAATGGTAGATTTGAAATATTAAGTTATGGTCTAGAGTATATTTATAACAAGGCTCCAGAAATAACTGGAGGTGATGGAATTATAGATTATTACAAAGGAAGTATATTAAGTACACCAAGTGATATATCTGTAAGTGATGACCATGACACTATAAGCAATAACCAAGTTACTATAAATGATGACCAAGTTGATTATGATGAGCTAGGAGAATATGATATAACATATATAGTTGAAGATACTTGGGGAAGAGTTGGAACTAAAGATGGAAAAATAAACGTAATATCATCTATAGGTAAAAATGAAATTAATATATTCACAACTACAGATAATCCAAATAACCTTGGACATAAATTTAAAGCATTTGGTATAAAGTTTGAAAGAAAAACTGATACAAATAAAATAATAATAGAAAATCCAGATACTTTAACATTTAATCCAAACGGTGGAACAGACAGATTTATGACTATAAATATACACAATGAAAATGGAGAGATATTAGAATCATGTGAACTTTTCTCTAATGAAAATGCAGCTGGTCATACTGAATTAAATAAATTGAATGGCTATGAATTTGATTTAGGTGGTTATATATCTATAGATGGTATAACAAATAATACAAAGAAATGTGTAAAAATAGTTGGAACTGTAGTTAATCAAAAAGAAGATTATTCAAATGGTATAGATGAACTTTACTATATAGATAATGTAAGATTTAAGGTTACAGATTTTGGTCTTGAATCAGTATATAATGAAGCTCCTCAAATAACAATTGATAGTAATATACAATTCAATTATGTTAAAGGTGATGATATACCTTATATGAGAGGGGTAAAACTTAGAGATGACCATGATAACTTAACTTCAGCTAATGTAGAAGTAACTTGGAATCCAGAGGAGATACCTAGTGAAGAATATGAACCATATAACGATACTATAAAAGGTGTAGCAAAAGTTGGAGTAAATACACTTCATTATAAGGTTACTGATAGTTGGGGAAGAACTTGTGAAGGAAGCAGAACAGTAAATTTAACTAATGGTATATTAGATAATGAAGTAATATTTAGAACACGGGGTTACACAGAAGCAGTTAAATTCCGTTTCGTCAAAGAAAGTAACAACCAAGAGAATGAAGTTACATTAAAAGTAGATGTTTTAAATACTACTGAAACAATTGCACAAGGAGGATATTCTTATTATTATACAGTAAAGATAACTTTAAATAATGAGAACAATGATGTGTTTACTAGACGAATTTATAGTGAAGATAAGTATTCTAATCAGTTTGAGTATTTCAATAATTTGAAACTACCTTATGGTTCTACAATTGAATTTATAGATACTGGACATCCAGACAGACTTATTATCAATGGGCCAGTTAGAGATCAAAGAGAAGATTACACTGATGGAGCTACAAATCCAGATAACTTAAGAAGTATAAAATTTGTAGTTACTGACTGTGGACTTAAGTCTGTTTACGTGGAAAAAGATAATCTAGAAGAAAATCAAAATATTATATCATTAATGTCAAAGGAATCTATTCCTTTACAGTTTAAGATAGATTCAACAACTAGAGAAATAGATGTATATTATTCAAATCATGTAACTCTATATTGGGAGCTGAGAACAGGTGAAAATGATACTGTACTACCTGAAATAGAGGTATTTAGAATGACATTAACAGGAGAAAATGGCGAAGTTAAAGCTGATGTTAGTGGTGATGCACGTGATAAAGGTAATAGTAATAAGTTTAGAGCTGCATTCCATGATAGGTCTTATGATATAGGAGATACACTGACCATTTGGCACTATACACCTAGTAGAGTATCTATAAAAGGTAAGAAGATAAAGGGTGCAAGAGAAGATTACTCTAATGGAGTAGATAATAGTGCAAATCTTACAGAAGCTGTATTTAAATTAACAGAAGATGGATTAGAGGCTATATATAAAGATCCACCTGAAATAAGAGGAGTAAAAGATGCTAAAGTATTAGTGGGTGAAAAACTTGATTTAGTAGAATTAACTTCAGAAATAGAAGCTATTGATAATATTGATGGAGTTATTACAGATAGTATACAATTTGATGATAGTGCTGTAAATACTGATGAAGTTGGTATGTATGAAATAACATATGACGTTACTAATAGTAATGACCGCACTAGTAGGAAAGTAAGTACTATACTTGTATATGATAATCCTAAAATTGTAGCAAATAGCAAAAGTGTAATTGAACTTAACTCAATTGAAAATAATGATTCAGTAATAAAGGAATATTTAAAGACTGCTGTAGATGTTAGTGATGGGGATGATAATCTCTATGGTAATGAAACTAAATTAGAACTGTTATCTCACAATGTAAATCCTAATGAAGAAGGTAGATATACCGCAACTTATAGAGCTACAGATTTATATGGAAATGTAACAGAAGAAACTATAGATATAGATGTAACTAGAACAATAAGTGTATCAGTGCCTGTAGTTATACCATTTCAAGTAGTAACAAACTTAATGGATAAAAATGAAGATCCATTTATAGCTGGAATGCTTAGTATTTCTAATAATAGTACTACAAGTGCTGTAGATGTATCTTTAAAATCATTTGAAAAAATTGATGATAGTGGAGAACTTGAAATAGTTTCTCCGGACACTTACAGTGATTGGAATACTTTATCAGAAGAAGAAACTATGACAAAGATGGCTTTAGGTATGTATAGTAAGTTAGGATTTAATAATACTAGTATTACTGAAGACTCGCCATTATGGCTTGAAAGTAATATTAATATTACTGATCCACTTTATATAGGTCAATTATCAAAGGCGACTAGCATAGATTCACCTGAAACTGGGAAGTTAAGCTTTGTTAGTAAGCATGGTAATAAGTTTATAGGTGGTAGAAGCAAAGCTAAATTTAGGTTAGTATTTGAATTTAATTAATAACAAGTTGTGCTATTAATTTTTGATTTGGAGCTGTTGCGACAGCTCCTTTTTCTATGCTTTAGTAATTTATCAATAACTTTCCATAAATTCCCTACTTAACTGAGAAGCTAAATTTATAATTTATTTATTTAAAGTTATATATAAATACATCTTATAGGTCTTTCCTTTAGTATAAGACGAGATAAATTTTGTATTAGGGACACTTATAGTTTATGACAGAGCAATGAATAAGATATTTAATTAATGAATTTTTAATGAAAAATTACAAATAATATTATGTGAAATAAAGTTAATATAAAATAAAGGAGATATATGAGGAATTCAAATAATGTAAAAAAAAGAATAGAAAAAAGAAAACAAATGAAAAAACAAACTAAAATATTAGCATTTATTTTTATACCTTTAATTTTAGTTTGTCTGATATGTATATTTAATAATAAAGAAAGTAATATGGGAAATGACGTAAAAGATTTACCCCTTAAGATAGAAACAACACCTGTAACTTTTAATATAGTAGAAGAAAATAAAACTAAAGTTTTAAAAGCTACTTTTAAAAATGATTCAGAAGAAACTATTTCTAAAATTACATTAGAAGTTAAATTAAAAGATACAGGCGAAGTCATACAAATGAAATATAACGAAGCTGTAGAACCGGGAGCCACATCTAATGCCTTTTCTGGTAAAGCTCCTAAGTCAGGTAAGTTAGAAGATGTAGAAATATTAAAATATAAAATTGCTTTAAGAAGTGGAACTTATATGGAATATGATACAGAATTAAAGCAATACAATTGGTCATAATAAAATTATTATTTTTGGTATAAAAGGAGATAAAGATCCTATTAAAGCGACTTTGAGTTTATCAGGTAGCAAAAATAAGATATTTATCTCCTATTTTTTATTATTTTACAATTTTTATAAATTAATAAAAATAAAATAGAAGATACGTAAATTATAATTTTGTCATATATGGAGAAGTAAGGTGAATATATTTTATAAAAAAGGGGGGAGTCATTTTGAATTTCAAAGAATTTATAAAAGCTGATAGGGAAAGCAGAAATAAAGAAAAATTTGAAGGGACATTTCTAGATTATTTGGAATTAGTAAAGAGCAATCCTGATATAGCAAAGCTTTCACATAAAAGAATATATGACATAATAATTAATAAGGGTGTAGAAGTATTAAAAAATGACGATAATCATAGAATAAAGAAAATTTACGGAAATGAACAAATTAAGAAATATGGATTTTTTAAAGATGATTTCTTCGGTATTGATAAGGTTATTATGAAATTAGTAAATTACTTTCATTCTGCCTCTATGAAGGGAGAAGAAGCAAGGCAAATATTGTATTTAATTGGGCCGGTTGGAGCAGGTAAGTCATCGTTAGTAGAAGTTTTAAAGAGGGCATTAGTTGAAGCTGAGCCTATTTATTCTCTAAAAGATTGTCCTATGCATGAAGAGCCTCTACATTTAATTCCTAATCATTTAAGAAAGGATTTTGAAAATATGTTAGGAGTTAAGATAGAGGGTGATCTATGCCCTGTTTGTAAATATAGATTATTACATGAATATAAAGGTAAATATGAAAATTTTTTAGTAGAGAAAAAGAACTTTTCTATAAGATCTAGAAAAGGCATTGGAGTTGTACCACCTGTAGATGCCAATAATCAAGATACTTCAGTTCTTAATGGCTCTATAGATATTTCAAAAATGGATTTGTATCCGGAAGATGACCCAAGAATTTTTTCATTAAATGGTGCTTTTAATGTTGGAAATAGAGGGTTAGTTGAGTTTATAGAAATATTTAAAAATGATGTTGAATATCTTCATACTATAATTACTGCAACACAAGAAAAATCTATTCCTTCACCAGGAAAGGGAGCAATGATTTATTTTGATGGAGTTATTGTAGCGCATTCTAATGAAGCAGAATGGAATAAATTTAAGTCAGACCATACAAATGAAGCTATATTAGATAGAATAGTAAAAATCGAGGTTCCTTATTGCTTGGAGTTAGATGAAGAAGTAAAAATATATAAAAAAATAATTGATAAGAGTAATTTTAATCCACATATAGCACCTCATACTCTTGAAATTGCTGCTACATTTGCAATCCTCTCAAGAATAACACCTTCAGCAAAGGTTGATCCTATAACTAAGGTAAAAATATATAATGGGGAAGAAGTAGTTGAAAAGGGTGGAACTAAAAGAATAGATATAAATGAATTAAGAGAAGAAGCAGGTTCAAGTGAAGGTATGAAGGGGATAAGTACTCGATTTATTATTAAATCTATTGATAATGCTTTATCTACTTCAGAAAATAACTGTATAACTCCTCTTAGTATAATGGATAGTCTAATTAAATCTATTAAGGAGTTGGATATTGCAAATGAAGATAAAAAAAGATATATAGGATTTATTCAGGATATAATTAGAAAAGAATATAATAAAATTTTAGAAAAAGAAATAACAAAAGCATTTATATATTCTTTTAAGGAACAGGCTGAAAGTATCTTTAATAATTATTTAGATAATGCAGAAGCTTATGTTAATAAAAGTAATATAGTGGATGATTCAACAGGAAAGGAATTGATTCCAGATGAAGAATTTATGAGAAGTATAGAAGAGCAGATTGGTATTTCTGAAAATTCAGCAAAGGGATTTAGAGCAGATATAACATCGTATATGTTTTATTTAGTTAGAAATGGAGGACAAATAGATTATTCTTCATATGAGCCATTAAAGGAAGCTATTGAAAAGAAATTAATATCTTCAGTTAAGGAGTTATCTAGAATTATAACAAAGGCTAGAGTCAGAAATTCTGAGCAAGCAGAAAAGTATAATTCTATGATAAGTGAAATGAAAAAGAATGGATACTGTGAATATTGTTGTGATGTAATTCTTAAATATGCAGCAAATAATTTATGGAGGGATTGATGTAATGGCAATCTTTAGAGTAAATTCAGAGAATTCATTACAACATGATAGATCTATTGAAGACAGAAAAAGGCATAGAGATTTAGTAGAAAAATCAATAAAGGAGAACTTAGGGGATATTCTTTCAGAAGAAAGTATAATAGGTGAAAATCAAAATAAAAAATATAAGATTCCTATAAGAGGAATTAAGGAATATGAATTTATATTTAAAAAAAATAATAAAGGTGTTTTAACAGGAACAGGTAATGAAAAGCGTGGACAAAAAATAGGTGATGGAAGTAATAGTATAAGTAATTCTAAAGAAGATTTTAATGCTGGTAATATGGTGGGAGAGGATGTTTATGAAACAGAAATTACTTTAGAAGAGCTTTTAAATTATATAGTAGATGACATAGAATTACCTAATTTAGATAAAAAAAAATATTCAGAAATAGTATCTGATGGATATGGAAGAAAAAAAGGGTATCAAAGGTATGGAATTAAGCCAAGGCTTTCTAAAAAGAAAACAGTAATTAGAAAGATAGCAAGAAAGCAAGGGCATAAGAGAGTTTTAATGGAAAATGGGATAACTAAAAAAATAGAAAGATTTCCATTTAAAGAAGAAGATTTAAGATATTATAAGCTTAAGAAAAAGCCAAGGCAGGAAAGTAACGCAGTAATGATTTTTATAATGGATATTTCAGGATCTATGGATAATAGTAAAAAGTTTATGGCTAGGTCATTATTCTTTGTATTATCAAGGTTTCTTAAGAGAAAATACAATAATATTGCTTTTGAATTTATATCACACACAACTATAGCAAAAGTAGTTAATGAATTTGAATTTTTTCATAAAGCAGAATCAGGAGGAACATATATTTCTAGCGGTATAAATAAGGCTTTAGAATTAATAGAGATAAAATATCCAGCAAACATGTGGAATATCTATCCTATCTATGCTAGTGATGGTGATAATTGGGCTGAAGATAATGATAAAGCTATGGAAGCAGTAAAAAAAATATGTGAAATAAGTAATATGTTTGGATATGCAGAGTTATTACCTTCAGCTTATTCAAAAACTATGTATTATAAGTTTAAAAAAGCAATATCCTGTGATAATTTTGTTGCAGTTATTGCTAATGAAAAAAAAGATTTATGGTTAGCTATTAAAAAAATGCTATCTCAAGATTTAAAGGAGGGATAGTTATTAATGAATTAGAAAGATGGAATGAAATTATAGAAAATAAAGCTAAAGAATTTGGCTTAAACTTTTATGAGCAAGAATTTGAGATTGTTGATTTTAATGAAATGTTAAGTTGCGAGGCATATTTAGGTATACCTACTAGATATCCTCATTGGAGTTATGGAAAAGCATATGACAAGAAAAAAACTTTATATTCATTAAATATAGTTGGACTACCTTATGAGATGGTTATTAACTCTAACCCGTGTTTAGCTTATCTAATGAAGAATAATACATTATTATTACAAATTCTCACCATGGCTCATGTATATGGGCATAATGATTTTTTTGCTAATAACAGAATGTTTTTAGAAGGTACTAAGGCAGAAAATACTATAGAGAAATTTAAGCTAGATGCAGAAGTTATACGAAGATATATTAATGATTATAATATAGGTTATGAAAGGGTGGAAAAAATATTAGATGCAGCTCATTCTATAAGATATCAAATTCCAAGAACAATAGGTTTTAAGGGATTGTCAAAGGATTTGATGACATTTATTATTGAAAATAGCCCCTTAGAAAATTGGGCTAAAAATATATTAAAAATTGTAAAAAGAGAAACAGAATATTTTATACCTCAAATAGAGACTAAAATAATGAATGAAGGATGGGCAAGCTTTTGGCATTATAATATTTTAAATTCTTTAAATTTAGAAACTAAGTTGCATATAGAATTTTTAAAAAGGCATAATGATGTAGTAGCACCAGTAATAGGGACAATTAATCCTTATTATGTAGGTTTTAAAATATTTCAAGATATAGAAAAGAGATATGGGAGAGAAAAAATTTTTGAAGTTAGAAAAAATGAAAGAGATAGCTCCTTTTTAAGAAAATATTTAACTAGAGAATTATGCGATGAAATGAATTTATATCAATATGCGAAAAAAAGCTTTGATTATATTATTAAGGAAGTAGCTGATGAAGATGGATGGATAGAGATTAGAAATTATTTATCAGATACTTGTGGGGTTGCAGATATTCCCTATATTGAAGTTATTGATTTTGATAAGGGTAATTTAGCTTTAAGGTTAGAGCATTGCTTTGATGGTAGGGAATTAAAAATGAATTATGCTAAGGAAACATTAAAATATATTAAGGCTTTATGGGGAAATAAGGTTATTCTTAAGACTAAAAATAAAGATGATAAAGAAATAGAGATAGTTTGCGATAAAGAAGGTAAGGTATATATTAATTAGGTTAATTTATTATAAAGTATTCTAAGTTCACAATTAAATATAGAAGTGCATAAATTATAAATGTATATAAATTTATAGGAGAATATAATGGATTTAAAAGGAAGTAAAACTGAACAAAATCTTTATAGGGCCTTTGCAGGAGAGTCAAGAGCTAGAATGAAATATGATCTATATGCTGAGAAAGCAAAAAAAGATGGATATCAGTGGATTGCAGAAATTTTTAATGAGAATAGTAGAAATGAATTAGCTCATGCTAGAGAGATAGTAGAAAAATATCTTAATTTAATAGGATGTACAAAGAATAATTTATTAGAAAGTGTATTAGGAGAAGGTACTGAGGCTGATAATATATATAAAAAATTTGAGCAAGATGCAAGAAATGAAGGGTTTAACGATATAGCAGATTTTTTTAAGGAATTATCAGAAGTAGAAGAAGAACATTCAAATAGATTTAAAGAATTATATGATAAGTTTGAAGATGGTACTATTTTTAAAGGGCCAGAGGATTCTTTATGGGCATGTATGAATTGTGGATATATTTATAAAGGAGAAGAAGCACCGCTAGTATGTCCTTTATGTAAATATCCAAGAGCATATTTTAAACCTTATTGTAATAATCAAAATGAATAAGGAGGTAGAGTATGTTTATTTCAATACCAAAGGAGTTTTTTGTTCCAGTATTATTTAGTGAAGAGTTTAGATATAATCGTGAAAATAATTCTATGGAATATGATAGTGAATATGAAAAAACCAGATATGTAAATGATAGAAAAAGACTTCAAGATATAGACTGTAGAGATGATGATAATACTATAACAGAAGAATATATAGAAAGTTTAATTAACATAGATGATAAAATGATAGAAGAACAAATCTCAAATTATTCTAAAAGCTTTTTGAAGTTTATAGAAGATTTAAAAAATGCTAATTGTATTGATAAGAGCAAAATAAATTTAGGAGAATTATTAGATTATTATGCTAGAAGCTTTAGAGAATTATATAATAATTATAGAAGCTTAGTTAGAAATATTAGTATGCCTATTTCTAAAGCAGATGAAGAAGGAATATTAGATAAATATATAGGAGAACTTGAGGATATTTATAATAAAAATTTACAGGAAATTAATTGTAAAAACTTAGATTATAATGAGATAGAAAATATAACAAATCAAATGTTTGAAGATGCAAGAGATATTTTAAAAGAGGAAATAAAAAATATTAATTGTGATATTATAAATATTAATGATACTTGTGAAAATGTAGAAGTAGCAAAAAAAGATTTTGATACAAGTTCTAAGATTTTTAATAATTTAGATAATGAATATATAGCTGAAAGTATAAAAAAGTAAAGTAGTAGGTGATTTATGACTTACAGACACTTAGTAGAAAATCAATATAATGAGGTAAACAACCTTACCTCATTATTAAATTCTTTAGTTAATTCTTATAGATTGTTAATAGGTGGAGCTTACGAGCTTAATAATATATCTGAAGCTAAAAAAAGTGATGTTAAGGAAGCAGTAAAAAGAGCAGATAATTTAGGTGAGATAATAGATGAAGTTATAAAAGCTTTAGATGATTGCAATACACCATATGTTAAATACTGCAAATTAAAAAAGAGCTTTATAGATGATAAATCTATTAAAGATAATATTTTAACTGAAATTAACAATGAAATAGAATTTACAAATTCATCTGATAGAGAAGATGAAGAATAATACATTAATATTAAAAGGTCTATAGCATTAATTTAATGTTATAGACCTTTTAATATTATACTTTTTTTAAAGAAAAAGTACTTACCATAAGATATGAACCTATAAGTGATAAAACAATAGGAATCCATGGTGTTATATTTTTTTCAATTGTAAAAAATGCAAATATTGCAAGAAAACTACCTGCGATAGTTATTGGAACACCAGTAAATACTCCATCAAATGTAGAAGTATTATATCTAGCTAATCTATAAGCTCCACAAATAGGGAAAGATAATAAAACGATTATTCCAATTATTCCAAAAGGATCAACTGCATTAAGCTCATACATTAAAAAGAATAAAATAGATGGTGCTACACCAAATGACACTAAGTCAGCCAAAGAATCTAATTCTTTTCCAAGTTCACTTGAAACATTTAGCCATCTAGCAACTTTTCCGTCATATCTATCTACAAGTGCTGCTATTAATATAAAAAAGCATGCAAATAAATAATTTTTATTAAATGTGTATAAAATAGAGATTATGCCACAAGATAAATTAATAAATGTAAAGATATTTGGAATACAACTTTTTTTCATAATAATCACTCCTGGTATAAAGGATTTTTAATAAAATGGTTAATATTAAGTTAATAATATAATATTAAACTTAATATTAATACTTAAATGATATTAAAAATCCTTATTATCAATGCAATATATTATAACATAAAATAATTTAAAATATAAGTTACTTAATATATTGTAAATATATTTTTTCAAAATTATTAATATAATATTAAGGTTTTTATAATGTTAGTTATTTTAAATTATAATAGAAATATAGTAATATATTATAGTATATATTTGATTTTATAAATATATTTTATTATAGATAATATTATTTAATTTAAGGGTAGAATTAAATAGAAGAAGTGAGGGATAAAAGTGAAAAAAGTAAAGTTTATTTATAATCCATACTCTGGAGAAAATATAATATTAGATAAATTAGATAAAGTAATAAAAATACATCAATTAGCAGGATATACTATTGTCCCATATAGAATAGATGCTGGAGTTGATGTTATAAATGCTTTTGATGATTTTAGGGATGTAAAGTATGAGTATGTTTTAATTGCTGGTGGAGATGGAACTATAGATAATGTAGTTAATGCTATGGCTAAGGCTGGAGTAGCAGTACCAATAGGAATTTTACCTGTAGGAACAGCAAATGATTTTGCTAAATTTTTAGGAATGCCTTCAGACATAATTAAAGCATGTAGGCAAATATTATCTTCAAAGGTAAGAACAGTAGATTTAGGAAATATAAATGATAAATATTTTGTTAATGTTGCGAGTACTGGTTTATTTACAGATGTTTCTCAAAAGACAGATGTGAATTTAAAAAATACTATAGGAAAGTTAGCTTATTATTTAAAAGGAATAGAAGAACTTCCTAACTTTAGAAAACTTTCTATAAAAATTGATTCTAAAGAAATGAAATTTGAAGGTAATATGTATTTTATGTTGGTATTTAATGGACAAACAGCTGGTAATTTTAAGTTAGCAGGAAAAGCAGATGCTACAGATGGTCTTCTTGATGTTATCATATTTAAGGCTGTACCATTAATTGAGCTTATACCTCTATTTGTAAAAGTATTAAAAGGAGAACATTTAGATTCAGAAAATGTTATTTATTTCAAAACGGATAAAATACATATTGAGTCAGATGAGGATATTGTTACAGATATAGACGGAGAAAAGGGACCAGATTTTCCTTTAGATATAAAATGTATTAGAGGCGGACTAAAAGTTTTAGGAGTTAAATTATAAAAATAAGGTATTAAATATATATTTATTATTTGAGTTGTGATTGTATTATTCTTTTTATAGGTAAGCTATTTTAAGCTAGTACAGTTACAACTCTAATTTTGCTTAAATTATTACAAAATTTTTATGCATTTTATTAATTAATAAGTTGCCTTTTAAGTTAAATTTAATATAATATAATATTGGAGAGAATATATTTTTATAAAAATATATTGTAATTAATTTCAATAAACAAGGGGTGAATTTAAAATGGAGGGTGTCCCTCAGAGTAGCAATTTATTAAAAGTGAATAATAAGTTTTTAGAGGAGATATGCTTCGTTATAAATTAACATCTTTAAAGACTCCTCTAAAAGTGAGGAGGAAATATATGAAGAATACGAAAAAACTATCAGTATTTTTATACACCAATATCCTAAACAAGAAAATCTATGATGAATTTGATGAAAGTATAGGAGAACTTAGAGATATTTATGTAACTACTGAAGATGGTTATCCTAGAGTTATTGGTTATAAGGTAAAGAGAGATGGTTCAACATTTCATTATGAGTTTAGAACTATTAATTTTTATCAACAGGAAGGAAATAAAATTAAGATAGTTATAAGAGGAAGTAAGGAAATCCTACCAAGGACCTATTCTTATTTATTATCTGAAAATCTGTTAGATAAAAAAATAGTAGATATAAATGGTAAACAGGTAGTTAGAGTTGATGATTTAAGAATAGCTGAAATTGCTGGTGAGTATAGAGTTATTGCAGTTGAAACAGGGCCTTTTGCAAGATTTAGAAGGTTAAACTGTGCAAAGGTAGGAAGTTTTTTATATAAGCTTTTAAAAAAGGATTATGAGGATAGAGTTTTAATGTGGGATGATGTTGAATCTTTAGAAATGGTAAATAATAATTTACAAATTTCAGTTCCATACAAGAAGCTATCCACACTTCATCCAGCAGATTTAGCAGATATATTAGAAAATTTAGATGCAGGTCATAGAAAGCAAATATTTGAATTTTTAGATGAAGATTTAGCAGCAGATACATTAGAAGAAATAGAACCAGAATATAAGGGAAGCATAATAAAAGAATTAAGTGAAAGTAAAACTGCAGAAGTTTTAGAAAATATGTCAAATGACGAAATTGCTGATATATTAGATGAATTAGATGATGAAGAGAGAGAAAAAATATTAGTAAATTTAGAAAAAGAAGATGCTGATGAAGTTAAGGAAATTCTTGAATATGAAGATGAGGCTGTAGGAAGTATAATGAGTACAGACTTTATATCTTTCAATTTAGATATATCAGTAGGTGAGATTATTGAGATACTAAGAGAAATGGAAGAATTAGAAGAAGAAGAGCTCTATAAAATTTATATAACTGATGAAGAAGAAAGAGTTATAGGCTCTATTACAGCAGCTGACTTAATATTGAATAAGCCAGAAGTTAAAGTTAGAGAAATAATGACAGGGGATATAGATGTTATAAGAAATGATGTGGATATAGATGAAGCAATAGAGCTTATAGCTAAGTATGATTTATTAACTATCCCTGTTATTGATGAAGATCAGAAATTAATAGGTGCAGTTAATGCACATGATATTATAGATGAGATTTTATACCCTATTTGGAAGAAAAAATTTAAGTAGTTTAAATAGAATTTATAAGAACTAATATTAAACTTATATTTTATTTAGATAATATTGACAATTTGAAATTAAAGCATATAATATAAATATAAAACTTAGTAATATACTCGGAATTAAAAACTATGAAAAAGAAGAGTAGTATAGAGGAAGGTTACAGAGAGAAAAGAAGGATGAGAACTTTTCACCTATAATTTATATGAAGTGCCCTTTTGAGTTGAGGTTTGAAATAGTAGTAGGACTTTCCGGAGTCATCCGTTATCATGAAGTAGATTTACAGAAAGTGAGGCTAATTCAAGATTAGCCTAATTAGAGTGGAACCACGGAACTTACTTCGTCTCTAGATTTATAGAGACGAAGTTTTATTTTTATATTAAAGTATATTTTATTTCTATAATTGGAGGGAAAAATGATTTATAACAGTACGTTAGATTTAATAGGAAATACACCTATTTTAAAATTAAATAATTTAACTGATAAGGATAGTGCAGAAATTTATGTTAAATTAGAGAAATATAATTTAGCAGGAAGTATAAAGGATAGAGCAGCTTTAGGTATGATAGAAAAAGCTGAAAAAGAAGGATTATTAAAAAAAAATTCAGTTATAATAGAGCCAACTAGTGGAAATATGGGAATAGCCTTAGCTATGATAGGAAAACTAAAGGGTTATGAAGTTATAATAGTTATGCCTGATAGTATGTCTAAAGAAAGAAGAGATTTAATTAAAGCTTTTGGTGCTAAGCTTATTTTAACAGAAGGTTCTAAAGGGATGAATGGAGCAATTGAGAAAGCAAGTGAGTTAGCAAAAAAAGAAAATTACTTCATGCCACAGCAATTTCAAAATATAGCAAATAGAGAAAAGCATTATGAAACTACAGCAGAAGAGATTTATAATGATATAAATGATTTAGATGTATTTATTGCCGGTGTTGGTACTGGAGGAACTGTTTCAGGTATTGGGAGAAAGCTTAAAGAAAAGATTTCAAATATAAAAATAGTTGCAGTAGAGCCTAAAAGTTCCCCTGTATTAAGTGGAGGAAATGCAGGAGCTCATAAAATTCAAGGCTTAGGCTCAGGTTTTATACCAGATATATATGATTCAAAAAGCGTTGATGAAGTTGTTAATGTTTCAGATTTAGAAGCTTTTGAAACAACGAAATTAATAGCAGAAAAAGAAGGGATATTACTTGGAATATCTTCAGGAGCAGTAATTTCAGTAGCTATATCTATGGCTAAGAAGATAGGAAAAGGCAAAAAAATATTAGTTATAGCTCCAGATGGTGGAGAAAAATATATATCTATGGGAATTTTTAATTAAATAAGTAATATATGTTAAAGGAGGTAGGGGTATGTTTAATAAATTAAAATATGATATAAATAATATATTAGAAAATGACCCAGCAGCAAGAAGTAAAGTTGAAGTGTTTTTGTTGTATCCATGTGTTCATGCTTTAATAGCTTATAGATTAGCACACTTTTTATATAAGCATAAAATGTTTTTCATGGCTAGATTAATTTCTCAGATCTCTAGATTTTTAACAGGCATAGAAATTCATCCTGGTGCAATAATAGGGAGAGGTTTATTTATTGATCATGGTATGGGAGTTGTAATAGGAGAAACCACTGAAATAGGTGATAATGTTACTATTTACCATGGAGTGACCTTAGGAGGAACAGGTAAAGAAAAAGGAAAGAGGCATCCGACAGTAGAAGATAATGTAATAGTAGGAGCAGGAGCTAAGGTATTAGGACCAATAGTTTTGAAAAAGGGAAGTAGAGTTGGAGCAAATACTGTTGTTTTAAAGGATGTGCCTGAAGGAGCTACAGTAGTTGGATGTGCAGGAAGAAATATTGTAAGAAATAATAATGATATAATAGAAATAATAGATAAAAATGGTAATAAAAAAACTATATATAATCAAATGACAATTTAGAGGACTATTTATGAAAAAAGAAGATATTATTAATTTTTGTAATTCTATAGGCTTAGATACTCTAGGTTTTATAAAATGTAGGAAATTTGAAGAACTTTATCCTTTCCTTAAAAATAGGAAGGATAAAGGGATTGAAAATGAATTTGAAGAAAAGGATATAGAAAAGAGAATTAATCCTTTTATTTATATGGAAGACGGGAAGACTATTATTTCAATAGCTTTCCCATATCTTCATAATGTTACATACGTTGATAATGGATTTTCTTATTATACAAGAGGGGAAGATTATCATAAGGTAGTAAATTTTTATCTTGAAAGAATATGTGAATATATTAGAGAAAATGGTGGTAAGGCACTAGCTTTTGTAGATAGTAACTTTCTGCCTGAAAGATATATTGCTTATTTAGCTGGAGTTGGTTTTGTTGGTAAAAATTCTCTTATAATAACTGAAAGGTATGGATCATATGTATTTCTAGGTGAAATAATAACTAATATTGAATTTGAAGTTGATGAAAGAGATTATAAAGAAATAGAAAAATTTAAAGAGTGCAATGACTGTAATATATGTTATAATAATTGTCCAACTAAATCTATAAATGCATATAGAAAAAATTCTAATATTTGTTTATCTTACTTTACTCAGAAAAAGAGTTTAAATGATAAAGAAATGAAATTGTTAAAGGGAAGAATATTTGGTTGTGATAGTTGCCAAAGTTGTTGTCCATATAATAGAAATATTATATATTCTAATATTGATAGGTTTTATCCATTAGAATTTATGAATATAGAAAATAGTGAAATGTTAATTAATGCAAGTACTAAAGAATTTAAAGAAAGTTTTTTTAGAACATCTTGTGGATGGAGAGGAAAAAATGTTTTAAAAAGAAATGCATTAATAAAAATTAATAATGATAATGGGGATATTAGTAAAATAAAAAGTGATTCTCCTTATTTAAAAGATTATGTTGATAGACTTTTAAGCAACAATAAAATATAATGATAGATGAATAGACTAGGAAGTGAGGGGAAATGATGTTATCACCAGCAGTAGTAAAGGTAATTAATATATTGCCAGAATCATTAGTAGTTAAGATAACAAAATCATTAGTTAATAAGTATTTTAAGAAATATGCAAATATGAAAGTTGAAGGATTTGAAAAAGTTGAAAGTGTAGAAGGTCCTAAGATATTTATATGCAATCACTTAAGTAATGCGGATGGTTTGATATTAGACAAGGTTCTTAAAGAAAAGTATGATCCAACATTTGTAGCGGGAATTAAGCTTTCTAATGATCCTGTAACTAAACTTGGAACTATGATGGTTAAGAATATTGCAATTAAGCCAAATTCAGCAGATAAAGAAGCAATAACAAAAATAGTTAAATTAGTTAAGAGTGGAGAAAATCTTATGATTTTTCCAGAAGGAACTAGGAGTAGGACAGGTGCTATGATAGAAGGAAAAAAGGGAATACTATTAATAGCAAGACTTACTAAAGCTACAATAATACCAATTGGTATGACTGGAACAGAAATTCTTCTACCAATAAACAAAGACGGCGATATGGGAGAAGAAAAATTTAATTATGCAGATGTAAATATTAAATTTGGAGAGCCTATTACATTGCCTAAAAAAGAAAAAGAAGAAGATAAGCATGAATATGATGATAGATGTATGGAATACATAATGAAGTCTATAGCAAACTTATTACCTAAAGAGTATAAAGGAATATATAAGTAGGTGTTTTTTATGAAAAAAAGAACTAAAGCTATTTTAGATATCTTAAAAGAAGAATATCCTGATGCAAAATGTGAATTAAATCATGAGTCACCATTTCAATTACTAGTTGCAACAATCTTGTCAGCACAAACAACTGATAAGAAGGTTAATGAGGTAACTGAAACTCTATTTGTTGATTATCCTGATTTAGATGCTTTCTTAACTTTATCTACAGAAGAATTGGAAAAAAGGATAAAGCAAATAGGTCTGTATAGAAGTAAAGCTAAAAATATTATTATGATGTGTAATCAACTTAAAGAGAAGTTTAAAGGTGAGGTTCCTAAAACTATGGAAGAAATAACTTCATTAGCTGGTGCAGGAAGAAAAACTGCTAATGTAGTTTTATCAAATGCTTTTGGAGTACCATCTATTGCAGTTGATACCCATGTTTTTAGAGTATCTAATAGACTGGGACTAGCTGATTCAGATAATGTTTTAGATGTTGAAAAACAGCTTCAAAAGGAATTACCAAAAAGAGAGTGGAGCTTAACTCATCACTTACTAATTTTTCATGGAAGAAGATGTTGTATAGCTAGAAAGCCAAAATGTGACTTATGTAGATTAACTCAGTATTGCAAATATTACAAAGATGCTGTTAAGAAAAAATAGAATATAAATTAATTAGGCACAATATTGATTTTTCTTGTTTATATATTAAAATATAATAAGAAAATTAATATGTGCTTTTTATTAATTATAGATAGTTTTTATGGAAATTTTGAGAAATTAATCATAACTTATATAGTGATATAATTAAGTGAATATTAATTAAATATAGGTCAATATTGGAGGAGTAATATGAAAGTTGGAATACTGATGGGAGGAATATCTTCAGAAAGAGAAGTATCATTAAATAGTGGTAATTCTATAATTCAACATATTAATAAAGAAAAGTATGAAGTAATTCCAGTTGTTATAGATAAAAAAGAAGATTTAATAGAAAAAGTAAAGGGGTTAGACTTTGCTTTATTGGCATTACATGGAAAGTTTGGTGAAGATGGAACAGTTCAAGCTGTGCTAGAAACATTAGATATACCTTATTCAGGTTGTGGGCCTTTAAGTAGTGCTTTATGTATGGATAAAGATTTAACTAAAAGTACATTAAAGTCTAAGGGGATTAGAACTGCAAGATGGATAAATGTATCATCAGTTGAAGAAATAGATTATAAAGCTATTGAAGAAATGAAATATCCTGTATTTATTAAACCTACTAATGGTGGTTCAAGTGTTGCTACTTTTAAAATTAATAAAAGAGAAGATGTAGAAGAGGCAGTTAAAGAAGGATTAAAATGGGATAAGGAGGTAATGATTGAAGAATTTATAAAGGGTGACGAAATTACATGCCCTGTATTTGATAATGAGTTATTTCCTGTGTTAGCTATAAAAGCTAAAACTGATTTTTATGACTATGAACAAAAATATTCAGCTAATGGAGCAGATCACTATGCTATTGATTTAGAGCCGACAGTATATGATGAAGTTAAGAGAATGGCATTAGATACTTATAAAGCCTTAAAGTGTTCTGTTTATTCTAGAATTGATATGATAATAACAAAAGAAGGAGTACCTTATGTTTTAGAGGTAAATACATTACCAGGTATGACTGCAACAAGTCTTTTCCCGCAAAGTGCAGGAGAAAAGGGAATAAATTATACACAATTTATAGATATGATAATAGAATATTCATTAAAAAAATAATATAGAATGTATTTTTTATTAAAACTAAGATAGAGTAAAGTATACTGATATAATAATTTAAATTTATAATTTGCTTAATATAAAATATTATTGTAATAAAGTATTAGTATAGTAGAATCTATTTTAGTTTTTTTATTATATCATTTTAAATTAAAGAAAATAGTATCCTAATTAAGATTTTTTTAAGAAATTTTATATTCAATAATTAAGAGATTTTTATTAGGATAAAATATATCAAGATTATAAAGATACTGTATGGCTTAAAAAGGAGTCGATATTTTGGATAAAGAAAAAATATTAATTGTAGATGATGAAAAGGAAATAAGAGATTTGATAGAGATATATTTAAAGGGGGAAGGTTATAGAGTTATTAAAGCAGAAAATGGGGAAGAGGCACTTAATATTTTAGAAAGTAATGATATTGATTTAATAGTTCTAGATGTTATGATGCCTAAAGTTAATGGAATAGATACTTGCTTAAAAATTAGAGAAGAAAGAGAAATGCCTATAATAATGTTATCTGCAAAATCAGAAGATATAGATAAAATTTTAGGATTAAACACAGGAGCAGATGATTATTTAACAAAGCCATTTAATCCACTAGAATTAGTTGCAAGAATAAAATCTCAGCTTAGAAGATATAAAAAGTTTAGTAATGGAAATATAGTTGAGATTAAAGATAAAAAAGATAAAATATTAGAAATAGATGAGCTTATTATTAACTTAGAAACTCACGAAATATTTAAGTGCGGAGCGGAAATAAAATTAACTCCTACTGAATTTGATATTTTAGTTTTATTAGCTGGAAATAGAGGAAAAGTTTTTAGTATAGAAAATATTTATAGTAGTGTTTGGAAGCAAGAATTTATGCAATCGGATAATACTGTTATGGTACATATTAGAAAGATTAGAGAGAAGATTGAGGACAATCCAAGAAGTCCTAAATATATAAAAACTGTATGGGGAGTAGGTTATAAAATTGAGAGATAATAAAATAACAAATGAGGAAAAGGTAAAGAAACAAGGTTTTAAAAAAAGGATAAAGAACTTTTTTATGAAGATATTTTATAGATTTAGTAATTCAGTAATATTTTTAAAGGGAAAAGAAATATTTAATTGGATCTTAAAAAATGTAAGGAAGAGCATTAGATTTGAACTTGTAGTAGTCTTTGGAATATGCTTTTTAGTAGCCTTTATATTTTATGGTGTGGCTAATAATATACTTTCTGAAGTCAAAGCAATTACAACTATTGAATATGATTATGAAAGATTAAAAGATAAAGCTAGTAGCTTAGCTAAGACTCTTAGCCAATCTTATTCTGAAGAAGTCAATATTTCAGAAAATGGAGGTAATCAATATTTTGATGGATCAAATCCCTATCATGAAGTAAATGATGATAATAAGTTAATAACTGGAATAGATGATAAAGAAGGGATTATGAATGTATTGGAAAATTATGTTAATGATAAATCTAAAATTTATTTAACTGATTTAGATGGGAAAATATTATATAAAGTAAATGGAGAAGCTGAAGAAAAGTTAGATATATATATGATTTTAGATAAAAGTAATAGCATTTTACAAGATGGTAGTGAAGCAATTTATTTATATCCAGTAAAAATTAATGACTATAGAGCATATCTAATATATTATCAAATTCCAACAGCATATATTTCAAATGATTATTATACAGATACTAATTCATTTTTAGCATTAATTTTATCAGTTATAGTTTTTATCTCTATTTTTATTATAATTACAAATAAGAAAATGAAATATATTGATGAAATAGCAACTGGAGTTAGAATAATATCTAGTGGGGATTTATCTCATAGAATTCAAGAAAAAGGTAAAGATGAAATTGAAGGATTAGCTAAGAATATAAATAATATGGCTTGGGAAATTGAAAATAGAATAGAATCTGAAAGAAGTGCTGAAAAAACTAAAGCTGAATTAATAACTAATGTATCACATGATTTAAGAACACCATTAACTTCAATTATGGGTTATATAGGATTAGTTAAGGATAAAAAATATCAAAACGAAGATATGATGATGGAATATTTAAATATAGCCTTTAATAAATCTAATCAACTTAATGAATTAATTGAAGATTTATTTGAATACACTAAAATTAATAATAATGGTATTATATTGGAAAAAGTAATGGTAAATATTGTAGAGTTTTTAACTCAAATGATAGAAGAATATATTACATTATTTGAAGAAAATAATATAGAAATAGTTAAAAATTTTTCTTGCGATAAATCAATAGTAGAAATAGATGCAAGTAAAATGGTAAGAGTTTTTGAAAATTTATTTTCTAATGCTATTAAGTATTCACATAAGCCAGGAAAGGTGTTAGTTTCAACCTATATTAAAGAAAGTGATGTTATTATAGAAGTTAAAAACAAAGGAGATAGTATACCAAAAGAAAAGATAGAAAGGATTTTTGATAGATTTTATAGAGTTGATGAAGCAAGAAATTCTAATATTAAGGGAAGTGGGTTAGGTCTTGCTATTTCAAAAAATATAATAAAGCTTCATGAAGGAGATATTTGGGCTGAAAGTAATGGTAAATATATTAGTTTCTATATTAAATTAAAGTTGATAAAAAATAAAGTAACCTTTTAAGAATACAATTAATAAATTAATATAGAGATTATTTTTCTTGGAGGAAAAATGCAAAATAAAAATCCTAATAGTACTTTTGGAATAGATTTAAATGAGTATAGTGAAGGTGTTAATTTTGAAACTTTAGCAAGAACTATAGATTTTTTATATTTAAGATCTTCTGGATCTGGATCAGGAAGATTTAGAGTAGATAAAAAGTTTTTAGAATATGCAAAGTTAGCAAGGAGTTATGGTATACCTGTTGGAGCTTATCATTATGCAATGCCTTCTTACGATTTAACTACAGCTGATTCACAATGCAATGATTTTATCAACATACTTCAGGAGGGCTTTGGAAATAGGAATTATGGAGATTTATTTCCAGTGTTAGATGTAGAAGCACCTGTAGATAATAAAATTAGTGTAAAGGCATTAATTAATTGGATTGAAAGATTTAGAAAATGCTTTGAAAAGAAGACTAGAAGAAGACTTATGATTTATACTGGAACATTCTTTATTGAACTTTATAATGATTTTAAGCTTCCTGATGGAAGTCAACCTTTAAAAAGTATGCCATTATGGATAGCTATGTATACAAATATACCAAATAATCCTCCTTATCCACCAAATGTTGGAGGTTGGAGACGTTGGAGAATATGGCAATACAGTGAAAATCAACAGGTTCAAGGTGTTAAAAATCCTGTAGATGCTAATTGGGGACCAGATAATTTAGATATTTTAATGCAACCTAGTCAAGTTAGAAACTTTAATGTAGTTAAACAAAATGGAAAGTTAAAGGCTAATTGGAGTAAGAATACAGACTCAGATCTTTTAGGTTATAATTTATTTGAAAATGGGTATTGGATAGGAACTGTAGATAAAGATGACAATAGTTTTGAAATTAATTTATCAGAATTACCTGTTAAGACCAATGTTCCTGTTACAATATCAATAGAAGCTTTTGATTATGATGGAGAAACCTCACAAGTGCGAAGTAAGGTAATTATATAAGATTAGACTCTAGGAAAATATCCTAGAGTTTAATTATTATAAAAATAATAAATATTGTTTAAATTTTATATTAAAATTATTTAGTAAATATAATATAATAATATAGTATAATAATATAGTATACATATAATAAAGGTACTTAGAAAGGAAGTGATAAAGTGAAAAAAATTATAAATAATAAGGCAATAATAATATCGATTACTGTTGTTACATTAATTTTTATAGGAATTATAGCATATGTTTTTTCTATTAATAATAAGGTTAAAGCTTGGGAAGATAAAATCTATCAAGAAGTGTATGTTTATGGAATCGATATTGGAGGATTAGATAAAGAAGAAGCCACACAAAAATTAAATGAAAACTTACATAATAGAATTGTGGACAAGACTATTAAGGTTACGGTTGGAGATAAAAGTTTAGAATTAACTTATGATGCTTTAAATCCTTCATATAATATTGAAGAAATAGTTTCAACAGCGTTAGCTTATGGAAAAGAAAAAGGGGTATTTGAAAAGAATGCCTTAATAAAAGGTAAAGATAGGATGGACTTATCTGTAGATATAACATATGATGAAGAAGCGTTAGCAGCTTTTGAAAATAAGGTTGTAGAGGAAGTTGAAGTAAAAGCTGAGAATGCATCTATTAGTATAAATTCAGGAAATATTTCTATTATTCCAGAGGTTTCTGGAAAAACTATTAATAAAGAGGATTTACACAATAAGCTTGTTGAAAATATTAATGGTAATTCTGAAGATGTAGTTGAATTAACTTTTGAATTACAAGAACAAGAAGCAACTATTAAATCAACAGATTTAGAAAAGATAAATGGTCAAATAAGTAGTTATAGTACTAATTATACAGATTCAGGTGATGGAAGAGTTAAAAATATGCAGATAGCTGCACAAACAGTTAGTGGAACTATAGTTATGCCAGGGGAAGAGTTTAGTTATAATGCATTAATTGGAGATACTACACCAGATAAAGGCTATGAAAAAGCAAATACTTATGTAGGAAATGAAATAGTACCTGATTATGGTGGAGGTATTTGTCAAGTTTCTACAACATTATATAGAGCTGTTATGAGAGCTAATATAAGATCAACAGAAAGATCAAATCATTCTTTAACAGTTTCATATGCAGAGCCTGGTTTAGATGCTACAGTGTCAAATGGAGTTGTAGATTATAAATTTATAAATACTTATGATTTCCCAATATATATCCAAGGATATGTTAGTGGGGGAGTAGTTAATTTCTCAATATACGGAAATACTGAAGCGTTTGGCAATAAAACATATGATCTTGTAAATGAAATTTTAGAAACCTATAAGCCAGAGGTTAAATATGAAAAAGATTCAACTATGGCAGAAGGAACTGAAAAAGTTGTATCATATGGAATGACTGGATATAAAGCAAATTCTTATTTAGTAACCTATGAAAATGGTGTTGAAGTTAATAGAGAGTATATTGATACAGATATATACTTAACAACTGAAACTATTAAGAAGAAGGGGACTAAGAAGAAAGAAGCAAGTAAAGAAGATAAAAAAGAGAATAGTAGTAATAGTAGTACCCAGGGAACAAAACCAACTACTGAGGGAACAAAGCCAACTACTGAAGAAACAAAGCCGACTGAAGAAAATTAGTAATAGTAATGAAATATTGTAAAAAAAGTATAAGAATAAGTTGTATATGATTAAAAATAATATTAGGTAAAAAAGATTTATTATCCTTATAATTTTAAAAACTATAAGGATAATTATTAGTAGAGATAGTCAGTAGAAATTTAGTTTTTTACTGGCTATTTTTATATGTAATAAATAGTATAGTAAAAAATTTTAAAAAATTATTGTAGTTATCAATATAAATGATAAATGGTTTTGACTAATGACTTTTCATATAGTATTATTTTTAATATGGTGTTAATTGAAGTAAGGTATTATATCTTACTTTTTTGTTTGGAGGTCATCAAAATGAATTTAAATATAGTTTTATATCAACCAGAAATTCCACAAAATACTGGAAATATTGCAAGAACTTGTGTCTTAACTAATTCTACATTACATTTAATTAAACCAATGAGTTTTAAAATAGATGATAAACAAGTTAAAAGAGCTGGTTTAGATTACTGGAGTGAATTAAAGCTTGAAATCCATGAGAGTTATGAAGATTTTATGGAAAAGTATGGAGATAAAAAGATTTTTTTAGCTACAACTCACGGAGGAGAACATTATGATGAAGTTTCCTTTAATTCAGGAGATTTTATTATGTTTGGTAGAGAATCTTCAGGAGTTCCAGAAGAAGTACATAATGCTCATGAAGGTATAAGAGTTCCTATGATAAAAACAAGTACAAGAAGTTTAAATATCTCTAATACTGTAGCAATTATTGCGTATGAAGCATTAAGGCAAATTGGATTTCCTGAAATGAAGTAATTAGGGGGAATAATTTATGGAAAAAATAAAGATAGTAACAGATAGTTGTTTGGATATACCAGAGGAATTAATACAAAAAAATAATATCGATATATTACCTGTATTAATAAATTTTGGAGAGAAAAGTTATATTGATAGAACAGAAATAAACTTAGAAGAAATGTTAGATAAAATGGAGAGAGAAAATATTTTACCTACTACAGCTCAAATTACTCCAAATAGATTTGAAGAATATTTCAAAAAAGCATTAGATGATGGATATAAAGTAGTAGCTATATTAATGTCTTCTAATATGAGTGGAACATATAACTCAGCATGTATAGCTAAAGAAATGATTGAATCTGATGATATTACAATTATAGATACACAAGTAATAACATCTGCTCAAGGATTATTAGTTTTAAAGGCTTGTGAGTTAAGAGATAAAGGATTAAGTCCTTTAGAAATAAAAGAAGAAATAGAAAATATTATACCGAGAATTCAAGCATCTTTATGTTTTGAATCTTTAGAAAATCTAGTAAGAGGTGGGAGAATATCTAAGACAGCTGGAGTTATTGGAACAGCTTTAGGACTTAGAGTTATAATAGGTTTTGAAGAAGGTATGATGGTAGCTAAGGACAAGGTAAGAGGCAATAAAAAGGTTATTAAAAAAATAATTTCTGAATTTGAAAACTCTAATAGAGATGAAAATGAATTAGTAGCTTTAATTGAAATCGAGAGTTCTGAAATTAAATCAGAATTAAAGAAATATCTAGATGATAATAATATTAATTATATAGAAACTACTCCAGGGTGTGCTGTAGGTATACATTCAGGATTAGGAGCAGCGGGATTATTTTATATAACTAAATAATAATATTACTTTATTATATTAAAGTATATTAAATATTATTAATTAGTTCCTATTAAGTTTTTAATTAAAATGATGCAATAAGGATATGAATGGATGTTTTATGACATTATTTCATATCCTTTTATTTTTTATAAGCATCTTTTCTAGTTCTAATGGTAGTTATTTTTATAAATTATATTTTCTTTTATTAAGATGATGAAATCAATTTATATAATAAATAAGAATGAAAATATAATATACATTAATTTGATTAAATTTATAGATTGAATTCTGAAATTTAACTATTTTTAGTTTGATTTTACAACTAGCTAAAATAAAAAAATTTAAAGTCAAGTATATTAAATAATTATAGTGAAATATTAATATATTAGAAATATAGGGAAGTGATGACTACAAAATAATAAATAAAAGAAAGATAGTAGAATAATATTTAAATAAATTAGGAAAGTTATTAATAGATAGTTAAGCAAATTCTAATTAAATATTATATTTTCTTTGTTATAAATATTAGATAAATTTTAAATTTATAAAAAATTTCGCATTATTTTAAGAAAATACTTTTAAATTCCATGGAAGTGTTTTATAATAATAAATGTGGGACATATAAATAATATGTGGGACGTTTTTAGACCAAGGGAGGGTTGAGTGTGCAGGAAATGTTATCATTACAGAAAAAAATAGTTCCTGAACTTGTAGAAGTCCTAGAGAAAAGATATAGAATCATGAGGACTATATATTATAATCAACCTATCGGAAGACGTGTTTTAGCAAATAAGTTAGATTTAAGTGAGAGAATAGTTAGAACAGAAATAAATTTTCTGAAATCACAAAATTTAATTGAAATTAATACTCTGGGGATGACAGTAACTCAAGAAGGACAAGAAGTAGTGGATAAGCTCAAAGATTTTATACATGAAATAAAAGGCTTATCAGATATTGAAGAAAGTATAAAGGATTTTCTAGGACTAAGAAATGTAATAATAGTACCTGGGGATATAAAAGACAATGAGATTATACTAAAAGAAATAGGTAAAGCTACTGCTAATTATTTAAAATCTATTATAAAAGATAATATTATTATTGCTATTACAGGTGGTAATACTATTAAAGAATTTGTTGAAGCAGTACCTAGAATAAGTAATCTTGAAGGAGTGCTAGTTGTACCTGCAAGAGGTGGTATGGGCAAGAAGGTTGAGATACAAGCAAGTACTTTAGCTGCATCGTTAGCTCATAAATTAAATGGTTCTTATAAATTGCTTCATATTCCAGAAAATCTTAGTTTAAGTCTTTTAGATACATTATTAAAAGAAAAGGAAATAAAAGAAGTAATAGACAATATTCATAATGCAGACATACTTATTTATGGTATTGGTGAGGCTTTAGTAATGGCTGAAAAAAGAGATGTTTCTAAAAAAGAGTATGATAATTTAAAAGCTCTTGGAGCTGTGGGTGAAGCATTTGGATGTTATTTTAATAAGGATTCAAAAGTAGTTTCACAAAATACTTCTATTGGAATTAATATTAATGAAGCAAGAAAAATTAACACACATATTGCTGTTGCCGCTGGAGAAAATAAAGTAGATGCTATTATTGCAACTATGAGAAATAATTATAATGCAGTATTAGTAACAGATGAAGCAGCAGGTAAAAAGATTGTGGATTATATTAAAGAACAAAATGAATTAGCTTAAAATTTTTAAAATTTTAAATATAACTATTTTTTAGGAGGTAATTGCAAATGGTAAATGTAGCAATTAATGGTTTTGGTAGAATAGGAAGATTAGCATTAAGATTAATGATTGAAAACCCAGAGTTCAACGTGGTAGCAATCAATGATTTAACTGATGCTAAGACTTTAGCTCACTTATTTAAATATGATTCTTCTCAAGGAAGATTCAATGGAGAAATCGAAGTTAAAGAAGGAGCTTTCGTAGTTAACGGAAAAGAAATAAAAGTTACTGCAGAAAGAAATCCTGCTGACTTACCATGGAAGGAATTAAATGTTGACGTAGTTTTAGAATGTACAGGATTCTTCACATCTCAAGAAAAAGCAGGCTTACACTTACAAGCTGGTGCTAAGAAAGTTGTTATATCAGCTCCTGCAAGTGGAGATATCAAGACAGTTGTATATAACGTAAACAATGATATATTAGATGGATCTGAAACAGTTATTTCAGGTGCTTCATGTACTACAAACTGCTTAGCTCCAATGGCTAAAGTATTAAATGATAAGTTCGGAATCCAAAAAGGATTTATGACTACAATCCATGCTTACACTAATGACCAAAATACATTAGATGGTCCTCATGGAAAAGGAGACTTAAGAAGAGCTAGAGCTGCTGCTGCTAGCATAATTCCTAACTCAACTGGAGCTGCTAAAGCAATTGGATTAGTTATTCCAGAATTAAAAGGAAAATTAGATGGTGGTGCTCAAAGAGTTCCAGTTATCACTGGTTCATTAACTGAATTAGTTGTAACTTTAGATAAAAAAGTAACTGTAGAAGAAATCAACGCTGCTATGGCTGCTGCTGCTAATGAATCATTTGGTTACACTGAAGATGAAATAGTTTCAGCTGATATCGTTGGAATTACTTACGGTTCATTATTTGATGCAACTCAAACAAAAGTTATGACAGTTGGAGAAGAACAATTAGTAAAAGTTGCTGCTTGGTACGATAACGAAATGTCATACACTAACCAATTAATCAGAACTTTAAAATATTTCGTAACTAGATAATTTAATAGTTTAGTAATTAATTGAAAATGAAACAATAAATTTTGGTCTGGTTTTATAGAAACTCTATGAGGCCAGACCAATTTTAAATTAAGAATATAAATTTTTATAATTTAAAAATTAAATTAAGAGGTGAAATCAATGAGCTTTAATAAGAAAACTATTGAAGATATAGATGTTAAAGGTAAAAAGGTTTTAGTAAGATGTGACTTTAATGTTCCACTAAAGGATGGAGTAATAACTGATGAAAACAGATTAAATGGTGCATTACCAACAATTCAATACTTAGTAAATAATGGTGCAAAAGTTATTCTTTGTTCACACTTAGGAAAAGATGCATCTAAATCATTAGCTCCAGTTGCTAAGAGATTAAGTGAAATGCTTAACAAAGAAGTAGTATTTGCAAGAGATGAAGAAGTTGTAGGAGCAAATGCTAGAGCTGCTGTAGAAGCAATGAAAGATGGAGATGTTGTTTTATTAGAAAACACAAGATGCAGAAAAGAAGAAACTAAGAATATTGAAGAATTCTCAAAAGAATTAGCTTCTTTAGCTGATATATTTGTTAATGATGCTTTTGGTACAGCTCACAGAGCTCACTGCTCAACAGTTGGAGTTACTAACTTCTTAGATACAGCTGTATGTGGATACTTAATTCAAAAGGAATTAAAGTTCTTAGGTGAAGCAGTAAACAATCCAGTTAGACCATTTGTTGCTATATTAGGTGGAGCTAAGGTTTCAGATAAAATAGCTGTTATAAACAACTTATTAGAAAAAGTTGATACATTAATAATCGGTGGAGGAATGGCCTACACATTCTTAAAAGCTCAAGGATATGAAGTAGGATCATCTTTAGTAGAAGCAGATAGAATTGACTATGCTAAAGAAATGATTGAAAAGGCAGCTGAAAAAGGAGTTAAGTTCTTATTACCAGTTGACCACAGAGTTGCTACAGAATTCAAAGATGTAGAAGCAGTAGTAACAGAAGATCAAAATATACCAGCAGGAAGCATGGGATTAGATATCGGACCTAAGACTGAAGCGTTATATGCTGATGCAGTAAAAGATGCTAAAACAGTTATATGGAATGGACCAATGGGAGTATTTGAATTTGAAAACTTCAATAAAGGAACAATTGCAGTTGCTAAAGCTATGGCTGAAGCAGATGCAACAACAGTTATCGGTGGAGGAGACTCAGCTGCAGCTGTTAATATATTAGGATTCGGAGATAAGATGACTCACATATCTACAGGTGGTGGAGCTTCATTAGAATTCTTAGAAGGTAAGGCTTTACCAGGAATAGAAGCCTTAAACAATAAATAAGATATAGATAAATAGATTAATGGGTGAATAGATAGATGATGTAAGGTGGAATTAAGAGGTAGAGTTAATAAATTAAGAATTATTTTAAATTAATAAATACTTAGATTAATTTTCCTCTTAATTTTTATTATTAATTATTAATAAGAGGTGATTATATATGAGAAAACCAATAATAGCTGGAAACTGGAAGATGCATTATACTCCAGTAGAAGCCGTAAAAGTTGTAGAAGAATTAAAACCATTAGTAGCTAATGCAACATGTGATGTTGTAGTATGTCCTACTTTTGTTTGCTTAGATGCTGTATTAAAGGCTGTAGAAGGATCAAACATTAAAGTTGCTGCTCAAAATATGCACTTTGAAGAAAAAGGAGCTTTCACTGGAGAAGTTGCACCTGGAATGTTAGAAGCAATGGGAGTTAGCTATGTTATTTTAGGGCATAGTGAAAGAAGAGAATATTTTAATGAAACTGATGAAGCTTTAAACAAGAAAGTTAAAGCTGCATTTGCTCACAATTTAACTCCAATTCTTTGTTGTGGAGAAACTTTAGAGCAAAGAGAAAATGGAACAACTAACGAAGTTGTTGGAGCTCAAATTAAAGCTGATTTAGAAGGTTTATCAAATGAGTTAGTAGAAAAAGTTGTAATTGCTTATGAGCCAATTTGGGCAATAGGAACAGGAAAGACTGCTACTAATGAACAAGCTAATGAAACAATAAAAGCTATCAGAGATGTAGTTGCTGAAATGTTTGGAAAAGAAGTTGCTGATAAAGTAAGAATTCAATACGGTGGATCAGTTAAGCCAAACACAATTAAAGATCAAATGGCTATGTCAGATATAGATGGAGCTTTAGTTGGTGGAGCTAGTTTAGTTGCTGCTGATTTTTCTCAAATAGTTAACTTTTAATTAGATAAAGGGACTGTCTTTAAAGGGGATAGTCCTTTTGAATTATATTATATATTTTATTTAAATGCAAAGGTTTACCTAAGTAGTACATTTATTGTTTAATTACATTTATTATAGTATAATATAAGGGAAATTAAGAAATATAATATTATATAAGTTATAGAAGATATTTTAATCTTGAATAAATTAGATTTCAAATATATGTTAAAAATTTTGGAGGGAATTATGGCGAAAAAACCTGTAATGCTAATGATATTAGATGGATTTGGAATAGCACCAAAATCAGATGGAAATGCTGTAGAAGCAGCAAAAAAACCTAACTATGATAAATTAATGGCAAATTATCCACATACACAATTACAAGCAAGTGGATTATATGTAGGATTACCTGATGGTCAAATGGGTAATTCAGAAGTAGGTCACTTAAATATTGGTGCAGGAAGAATTATATATCAAGAATTAACAAGAATAACAAAAGAAATAAATGAAGGTGGATTCTTTAAAAATGAAGCTTTAACTTTAGCTATTAAAAATGCTAAAGAAAATAATTCATCATTACACTTAATGGGATTATTATCAGATGGAGGAGTTCACTCACATATAGATCATTTAAAAGGATTATTAAATTTA
>JAFSER010000037.1 GCA_017435645.1 Clostridium sp.
ACATATTGCATTTCCAACTGCTTTACCATAGTAGTATGACTGCTTATCTGTTACAACAGTATTTATTAAATCTTCTTCTAGATTATTAAAATACCTTTCCATATTTTCATTATTATTAGTGCCAAATAACTCATCTAATATGAAATTTGGTATAAAAAATAATCCTTCAATATTATCTCTAGCTAATGATACCAATGTCCCACCTACACCATTTAGAGCTTTTTCATACCATGGTATATCTCTTATTACAGGCATTTCATTTTCTAAATCATCTAATGTCCTGCAAGTAATTTATTTTCATATTACTAAAAATATCGATACTGCAGTAGTATCGATATTTCTATAATAATTATCTTTAAATTTATTTTTAAATAAATACTTTTGTAAGTGCTTTATAAAATATTTTTTATTAAAAAATAAACTAAAATTAATTTAGTCACTACTATTTCTTATTTTCTAATCTTATAGCCTCAAACCATTCCATCGCAATGTCATCAGCAGTCTTAACTGGATCATTAGAATATACTAAATCATATTTATATTCAGCCTTTAAACTATTCTTCTTAACATCATATATTAGTTTTATTTCTGTAGGCATATCTTTTTCATACTTTTTACATAGTCTATAAATTTTTTCTATATCTTCATTAATTATATCCATAACAGCCATTTGTCTATCAGTATTAACATTATATTTTTCTTGTGCTTCATCTACTATATCGTTTAATTTATGCCTTTCTAATATAGAATTATCTACTTTATAAAAGAAATCGCTAGCAACCATTCCTTCTTCAAAAGAACAGTATATAAATATCTTTTGTGCTCTATTTTCAACATATTCTAAACAAATTGAAACCATATCAGCTTGTAATTCTGAAAAATAATCTTCAAAAACTTTACTCATTTTTTCCTCCTCTAATTTAAAATATTTCTACTAAATGGTTTACCATCAATTTCATATTGTATATTAAATTTCGATGGTCTTAAACTATCCCCATCATATTTAATCTCAACATTTATTTTAACCTGTTTTCCCTCTTTGATAGCCGCAGCCCATTGATTTTCTATTTTCTTATATTGGCTTAGGTTAACATTAGCTGATTGTGAAACCAAGTTATCCAATTCTCGTGAACCTCCAAACCTATCACCTGCTAAATGTCCAGCATGGTCTCCCTTCAATTTCCCAGGTGTATTAGGATTATGAGGAAGCCTACTTTCTCTATTTGTCAATTGTAAGTTATCAGTTTGAAATTTACTTATCCTTCCCATTTCATCAGTTTCATATAAATAATCATATTCTCCTGTTTTATACTTAATATTAGGTTTTAGTTTACCTGCATCATTAAATGCTTTGGCTTCCAAATCAGCTTTGCTAACCCCATCATCTAATTTCTTAATATCTTCCTTTAGCTTAATATCATCAACTTCTACTTTTACTTCTTTAGCTTTTGATATATTCTCATTAAAGTTGTTTATAGAAGAATATATCATTCCTCCACCTGTAGATATAATTGCTGTACCTGCTGCTACTGCTGGCAATGATACTGCTATTGCTGATACTCCAACTATAGCTCCAACACCTGTAGCACTTGCTACACCTCCAAAAGCAGT
>JAFSER010000006.1 GCA_017435645.1 Clostridium sp.
ATGACCTACTTCTGAAAGACATGCACCTGTAACTAATCCTACATATCCAGTTCCTGCAACTACAATCTTCATTTTTCTTTTCTCCTATCTAGCATTTTCATCTCCAAATAAAACAAAAAATGTTTTAAATATAAGTTTTATATCAAGCTTCATCCAATTTTCAAAATCTATTGCATTTCTTCCCATTACTTGCCAATAACAAGTTAAACCTGGTTTAACATCTAGTCTCTTTAACATCCAAGTATCAAACTTCTCCACTTCTTTTGGTAAACTTGGCCTAGGTCCAACTAAACTCATATCTCCCTTTAAAACATTAAATAACTGTGGAAGTTCATCTATACTTGTTTTTCTAATAAATTTCCCTACTTTTGTTATCCTAGGATCATCTTTAATTTTAAACATAGGCCCCGACATTTCATTTTTAGATTGTAACTTTTCCTTTAAATCCTCAGCATTTACTACCATTGATCTAAGCTTATACATATTAAATTCTTTTTTATTTATACCAATTCTTTTTTGCGAAAAAATAATTGGTCCCTTAGATTCTAATTTTATTAATATTCCTACTATTATTATTATAGGAACAGCAAAAATCAGTCCCAAAATTGCACCAATAATATCAATTGATCTTTTCAAAAAATTATATACTAATTTTTCATTTTCTTTCTCAATTATAGAATTAATATTAACATTAATATTGTCCACATTCATCCCCCCATTTAATAAATCTAATACATTGATGTCATATAGTAAACCTAATTTTACACAACACATTATATCATATATAAGGTAATAATCAATGTATCAAATCATATAAAGTAAATATTTATAGCCTTTTTTTGATAAAAATATATATATATTTTTAATTATTGTAATTTATACCAAAATAATTTATTTGTTAATAAAATAATTTTAATTATATTTTTATTTATTTCGTTTTTATTTGACTCTAATAATCATTATTTCATAAATTTAGTAAATACTCAATATATATTTAAAATTTTTGATATTTTTGTTATAATATAGTTATAATGGTATTTAAAAGCGATATTTAATAAGGAGTATAATATATGAAAAAACTTTCTAAAAGGAGACTACTATTATTAGGTATTATAGGTTTTTTATTTGTATGTATTAGCATAATATCAGTCTATATAAATAACCTTTCAAATAAAATCGATAGAGTTACTATAAATCGTGAAGATGTAATTAATACTGGCAAGGAAGTTCCTGAAGAAGCTAACGATATTATAACTATAGCTTTATTTGGAAGTGACTACTCTGATTACTATGATGTTAGTTCTGCTGATACTACAATGATTCTAGCTATCGATACTAAAAATAATAAAATAAAGTTATGCTCTCTTATGCGTGACATATACTTAAATTTACCTGAAGGTGGAAAAATGAATCTAAATTATACTATTCTTAATGGTGGTCCAAGCTCTATTCTAAAAACAATTAACTATAATTTTAATTTGAATATAGATAAATTTGTACAAGTTGATTTGAAAAGATTACCTAAAATTATAGATTCTCTTGGTGGTGTTGAAATCAATGTTACATCTGAAGAAATTAGTTATCTTAATAAATATATTGATCACATAGATAATAAAAATGGTACTAAAACTACCCATATAAATAACTCAGGATTACAATTATTAAATGGAACTCAAGCTTCTGCTTATTGTAGAATAAGAGCTACTGCTGGTAGAGATTTTAAAAGAACAGAAAGACAAAGAGATGTTTTAAGTGCCTTATTCGTAAAATTTAAAAATATAAGTTTATCCGAAGTTCCTGGTTTAGTAAATGAAATTCTTCCTTTAGTAACTACGAATCTAACTAATAGTGAAATTCTTTCAATTTCTACTAAGGCTTTAGGACTTGGTATAAGTAATATTGAACAAGGAAGATTTCCTTCCGATGAAAATATAACTAATATCGAAACTACAGATATGTATCATATTAATATTGATATAGATGCTACTACTAGCGAAATTCATAAATTTTTATTTTCTATTGAGAATTAATAAAAAAGAGATTTGCAAGTTTAATTTTGCAAGTCTCTTTTCCTTTTATATCTTTATACTAACCTTCTCGTATCTAGCTTCATCATTAGATACAAAATATAAATCAAAGCTTTTTAAATTTTCAATTTCTGAAGTGATAATAGATAATTCTATATACTTTCCTTCTTCATCAGTTGTTATTTTACAATCTAATATTCTATTATTTATATATGCATATGCATATAGTAAATCTTCACTTGCAACTGGTATCTTATAATTAGTTATTTTCTCTCCACTAATCTCCATATTATTAGTGTCAACTTGTACAAAATTATCCTTGCTTAAATCAGTAAAATTCTCTAAGCTTTTTTTATAAATCTTATTTTCCATAAGAGCAATAGGATAATGATATCCTGTATTTGTGTATTCTGTTGATTCAAATAAAACTATATCTGGATTATAAATATTTATATAGTATTCATAATCAATAACATTTGTATAGTTATGTATCTTCATAACTTCTGAAAAATTACCTGTAATAAATTTCTCTTTATTATTAAAATAACTACCTGCAAATATAAGCAATCTAGGTGCATCAGTATTACTTAGATTTTTATAATGTGTAAAATATCTAAAATTCTCATGTCTATAGATTTCATCTTCAAAATCATCAACATATATTATGCTATCATCAAGTAAATTGTAATGTGTAGTTTCTTCATTTATCTTAAAATTAGATACAATAAGTGTTTCATTAATAGCCTCTACTGCTTCATATCTATTTATATCAAAGCTTCCCACTCTACTATCTAAATCATTTAACCTGTCTATTATTGCAGATATTCCTACAATAGCACCTGTTTCATTCCAATGGCCTGCATCATATTTTTTATCATATAATAAAATATCCTTAAAAATCGGATCTTCTTTAGCTGTTAATAAAGTATTAACATTACTTAAAAAGTTTACGCCTTTTTCATTTAAAAGTTGTGTAAAATAATCTAAGTTTTCGGTGCTACGATTATATCCATCTGGTAAATATTCAGGATAAATAGTTGATTTATTAGGCTCTAAAGTATATAAAAACTTAATATCTCTTTCCTTACAATAATTTTCAAAATCCTTAATAAAGCTTGAAAATATTTCTTGGAATCTTAGATTAACTGAGGTTTCAGGTAATTTTGAGTATATAAATCCCTCTTTACCATATTCATAATTAGGATGAACTAATTCATCAAAAGCTTTATCAATAGTTTCTGTATATATTGTGACCATTTCACTTCTAAATCCAATTCTATCACTTATATAGTCTGTAAAATTATTAAAAACATCTTGTGTTTCTTCTGCATCTGTATATATTTCTTCAAAATTCATTAACATTCTATTATCTATTTCTGATATTTGATCATTTTTTAAATTAATATTTATTATTGGAACTAAAATTATAATAATAAATATTATTATCTTAATTATATTTAGTTTTTTCATAAATTATCCTCCTAGAATTGGAAGTAAATAAATGGACTATATGTTGAGTTAACCACAAATATTATTGAAATAACAAATAATAATGATATAAATATCATTGAAAAAATTTCAAAAATCATATTTCCACTATACTTTTTAATTTTATTTGAAACATAAGGAAGTGATGCTATTGATGATAATATCAATAAACAAATTAACTTTTTATTAATAAAATACGCATATTCAAATAATGGTGCTTCATGAAAATTAATTCCAAACATAGTTCCAATATATCCAAAAGCATGTCCCATATTGTCTGCCTTAAATAATACCCATCCTAATATTACAACAAGCATTGTAAATAAATATTTAATTATATTAGGTGTATTAATATACCACTCCTTATTTCTTATAGCTCTTTCACCTACTATAAATAATCCATGCCATATTCCCCATACAATAAATGTCCAAGAAGCTCCATGCCATATTCCTGTAACTAAAAATACTATAGATAAATTTATATACACATTACCTCTTCTGTTACCACCTAGAGGAATATATAGATATTCTCTAAACCATGTTGATAAAGAAATATGCCATCTTCTCCAGAATTCTGTAATAGACTTTGATATATATGGGTAATTAAAATTCTCCATAAATTTAAATCCAAACATATAACCAAGACCTATTGCCATATCTGAATATCCTGAAAAGTCAAAGTAAATTTGGAATGTATAACAAACTGCTCCTATCCATGCTGTTGGTACATCTATCCCACTATAGTATAAGCTAAAAATATTATCTGCAACTGATGCCAATATATCTGCAATTATAACTTTTTTAGCTAATCCAATAACAAATCTATTTATACCGTAACCAAAATACTCTATAGTCTCTCTCCTATTTCTAAGCTGATTGTCTATAGTCTTATATTTAATAATTGGACCTGCCACTAACTGTGGAAATAATGAGATATATAATGCAACTGAAAAAGGATTCTTATTAACCTTTCCATCATTTCTATATATATCTATAATATATGACATACCTTGGAATGTAAAAAATGAAATACCTACAGGCAATGCTATATTTCTAATAGCAAAATTAGTTCCTAATGCTCCATTTATATTTGCTACAGCAAAATCATAATATTTATAATAAAATAGTAATGATAGATTTACTATTATGCTTAAAATTAAAAATATCTTTTTAAGACTAATATTATATTTAGTTATATTTTTATTATCACTAACTTTATCAATTATAATTGCAAAAATATAATTAATTATTATTGAAAATATTAGTATGCCTAAGTATTTAATACCTCCCCAAGCATAAAAAAATAAGCTAGCAAGTAACAACACATAATTTCTTATTTTTCTTGCTGATATGTAGTAGAAAAATAAAACTAATGGTAAAAATAAAAAAATAAAAATGGTTGAACTAAATACCATATTATAACTGCTCCTCTTCTTTTAGTTCTATACTGTATTATCATTTCAATTTTTAGTTATATTATATTTTGTATATTAAAAATAAATATTATATATTTACTAATTATTTATTATAATATATTTTCATAGTTATTGTATATAATTAATTATCTTCTATAAATGTTTAATAACTTAGATACACATATCAATCTTAAAGTTACTTTTGCATAAATAAAAATAACTAATAGATATTTAATATTTCTGCTAGTTTTATTAATCTATATAATTTCTCTAATTTCTAAATTTACAATCAAGTTAAAAAGGGACTATCTCAAAAAGTATAGTCCCTTTAAAATATTTTTATTTAATTATAAATTTTAATGAAGTTATCAGTATGCTTACTAATACATTACTAAAGTATAATTTATAACGTTAAATTTACACTACTATGAATTTTGTAAAACATAATTTACTGTATAAATATTTCTATCTCCATTTTCAGAAACTACTATTATAGTTGATTTATTATTATTTATAGGTAATACAGTTACAGCCATATTTTCAGAATCTGCAGTAACTCCTTCAACTGATTTAGGCACTTCATTTAAGTTAACTGTATATTCTTTGGTTTCTGGATTAAAGCCTTCCAACTCTTTTCCATCTATTAATATATTTGATAAAGTGTTGTTAGTACTTGCGTTTGCAGCTGGAACATATTCATAAACATTAACTTCTGCAAGTCCAATACATTTTCCAACCTCAGATTGTCTCATATAAATTCTTATACTATCTGTATTAATTACCTTATCTAACTTGTAAGTTGTTTCTCCAGATAAATAAGATACTTCTGTTGTATTACTATGAGTTTGTTCAACATATTTTCCCTCTTCATTTTTATAGTAAATAACAACATCTGCTGGTATTTTTGAAGCAAAGCTATCTGTAAACAACCATAAATCTAAACGATCTATATTGTATTTATTTTTCCAATCTAATTGTACATAAGCTCCCTTAGGTTGGTTTTTATCATCTTTTAAATCACGCTCATTGTAATTTGTCCAACGTTCATTTGTATTTGAGGAATTATCTTTAACTCCATTATTAATTGAATTTAAATTATCAGATACATTAGTAACACTTTGAGATAAAGTTGGAATATCACTATTTTCTTCAGAATTTATTGCTAGGTTTCTAGCAGCATTTAAAGCTGGAACTACACGAACCTTTGCATTTACACCATAAGATTTACCTAAAACTTCTACTGTTCCTGGAACATTAACAACTGTATTTTCTTTAGAGAAATCTAATCCTTCTAAATTCCATTTAACTTTAAAGCTTTCTGATTCAGAACCATCTGCCAAATAACTCTTCACTGTAACTGGTAAAGTAGGCTTTGTCCCTGCATAAGTGAAAGTTGCCACATTTTCCATAGTAGAAATCTCTCCAACTACATATATATCAACATTAACTGAAATATCTGTTCCTTTAAGCTTACCAGTAATCTTAAATGTTTGAGGTTGGCTTAATTTACTCTTATCATATTCATTCCATTCAATTTGTAAAGTTTCATTAGTACCATCATTATATTTAGCAACAACTACATTTGGTAATACTGGTTCTTCATTTATAGCAACATAATGATTCTTAACTATTTCATAAGACTCAATATACTTTTCTTCACTTGCTTCTTTTTCAGTTTTAATTTTTATAGATTGAGATTCTATTCCTTCTCCAGAAACAGTTAAATTAATTTCTCCAGCATCCTTAGTTGATTGAACTATAACTAAAGCTTTACCATTAAATGCACTTCTACTTCCTGATGTGTCAGTATCTGGTTTGTAGCTAGTAGTATCAGAAGCATTACCATTATCTAATCCAACTATTTTACCTTCACCTTCTAAAGTGTAAGTTAGTTCATTGTTAGCTCCTGAAGCAAAGTTACCCATAGCATCTACTAAATCAACTATAATATAAGATAAATCATAACCATTAGCAGTTATAGTCTCCTTATCAGCTGATAATTTTACAGTAGTTACATCTTCATAAGTAGTAACTGTAGAACGACCTTCTGTTTCAGTTATTAAATTTCCTTCTTTATCATATCCCTTAGCTTCTAAAGTACCTTCTTCATAATTTACTGAAAAAGTTGGATATAATGAATCATTATCAAAAGTATAATATTTATAACCTGCTTCAGTTACATTTTCTTTAGCAGTTGCAGTACCAACATTTTTACCATTTAGATATAATTCTACCTTATACGCATCTGTAAATACGCTAACATCTACTTTACCATTATTAACAGGAATATCCTCTTCATTCCAGCTTGGCATAATATGCAATGTATTTAATTCTTCACTCCATTGACTTTGATATAAATAGAATATATCCTTTTCAAAACCAGCTGTATCTACAATTCCAAAGAAACTAGATTTAGGAGCTGCTTTTCCACCAGATACACTACCAGTTGCTGTTCCATTCCAAGGAGTAGGTTCTCCAATGTAGTCAAAACCTGTCCAAACAAATTCACCAGCATTATAGTCATTTTTAATTGTAAACTTCATAGCTTCACTTGCTGAGTGTCCCCAACCAACTTTATTAGATGCATTATCAAACTCTGGTATTTGTAAATCTGCATCACTTTGAGAACTTCTATTTACAGTTTTATAGTATCCTCTACTGTGAACAGCACTACTAGTTTCTGAACCATATAAAATCCAATTTTCTTGAATATTTCTTAAACTATTAAATTGATCTGCTGTAGCATAGTTAAATCCAACTACACCTCCATTTGAAGCAATTACATCAGATATTTTAATATGTGCTTCATTATTACTCTTACTCTTATTATCACCTATAGTAACAGGTCTAGTATTGTCTTCTTCTTTAATCCAATTAATTATATTTTGAGCAACCTCTGGATAATTGCTAGCATCTCCACCTATACCTTCAAGAACTTCATTTCCTATAGACCACATAATAACTGATGGGTTGTTTCTTGTAGACTTAACCATTGCTTTAGAATCAAATTCTGCCCAAGTCATATCTGCTTCACCATTTATAATTTGGTTATCTTCTCCTATAGCAACATTAAAATACTTAGCATAGTCATTAACATTACCATTTTTAGAATTTGTCCAAGTATCAAAAGCTTCATTTATAACTAAAAGACCTAGATTATCACAAATATCTACTAATATTTCACTTGCAGGATTATGAGTAACACGAATAGCATTAACGCCCATTTCTTTCATTTTTAACATTTGGCGTTCAACTGCATCATAATTAGAAACTGCTCCTAAAGCGCCTTGATCATGGTGCATACTAACTCCTTGTAGCTTCATATTTTCACCATTTAATGAAAATCCTGTATTTCTATCAAATTTAAAATATCTAAATCCAAAATCAGTATAGTACGTATCAACTACTTTATTATTAACAATAACTTCATTTTTAACCTTATACATATTTGGACTATTAACAGACCATAATTTCGGCTTATTTACTACAGCTGTTTGATTAAAAGTAGCACTTCCATTAGCTTCAATACTTTGCTTATTTTCTACCTTATTACTAACTTCATTATCATTTGAGTCTAAAACTGTACTTTTAAGTGTAACATCTGTCGCAGCATCAGAATCATTTTCAACAACAGTTACAATATTAACATCTGTATCTCCATTTTGTTGTTCTTCAACCTTTGGAGTAGTAACATTTGTTCCTAAATATGAAACATGTACATCATCAGTAATTGTTAAAGTAACATCTCTATATATTCCACTTCCAGAATACCATCTACTACTTGGAATATTATTGCTTACCTTTACTGCAATTATATTTTCAGTTTGTCCATCAAAAATTAATTCATCTGTAATATCGAAAGCAAACTCTGTATATCCATTATTATGTTCCCCAAGTAATTTACCATTAACATAAACTTCTGCGTTCATATAAACACCATCAAAGTCTATAACAAATCTCTTATCTTTATAATTTTCTTGAAGTACAAAATGCTTACGATACCATCCAGTTCCACCTAATAAAAATCCACTTTCAGCCTCACCTTCAACCGTAAAGTCTTCCTCTATACTCCAATCATGAGGTAAATCAATAGCTTCCCAAGAAGAGTCATTAAAATTTACATCCTTGGCTTCTTCTAAATCACCTTTATAGAAACGCCAATTACTATTAAATAAAGAACTTCTTTCTCCTTCTTTAATGGAATCTACATAAACTCTTTCTACAGCTTCTGTATTATTGTTTTCTACAGCAAATACATTTGTAGTTGGTACTAAACTAGTTAACATTGTTGCTCCTAATAATAAGGCGCAATATTTTTTTTGCAAAATTTTCATACTAATCTCTCCCATAAAAATAATAATTTTCTTTTAAAATTCTAACCCTCTACTTTAATTTTTAAACATCTTTATTTTGAGGTGTACCCTTATTAATCTCTACTTAACTCTTGTTATTTTTATACTATCAATATTAGCTGTGGTTTCATCATTGTTAAAAAACTTAATCATATCTAAGCCCTTATCTAAGGTTACTTGAACATTTACAATATCATAATCTGGATAAGTTACTTTAGTTGTAACTACTCCTGATAGTGATTTATTTTGATTTTCATAATATAAAGCATCTTCTGCACCTGATAAATATCTTATTTCTAAATCATAAGTAGCCTTAACATCTGAGTTTACCCACATATTTAATGAAGCATTTCCTCTTTGAGTTTTTCCAAGCCATCCTACAACTTTGCCATTATTAGCTCCATCTTTATTTTCAATTATTCCACCTATACCATCTAATTCTAAATCTTCAGCTTCAACATAAACTTCAGCATCTGATATAGCTATTGGATTTTCTCTAGTAAACCCTACTACAGTTGTAGCTTTATCATCATTATCAGTAATGCTAATTTCAGCTTGATCATTAAATCCTAAAATAGCTCCATTAGTTGGATTTGTAATATTTGCTATAAAGTTTATCGTTCCATTCTCTTCATTATTATCTATAGTTTCAACTGTAACCTTTGCTTCTGTTTGACCTTCTTCAAAAGTTATAGTCTTAGTTACATCATTATAATGTCTTCCATGAACAGCACTACCTGGAGATGTTGTAAATGTAACATCTGCACTTCCCTTAGTTCCAGCAACTCTCTTTATAGTTATCTCTTTAGATTCTCCTTCTACAACTGTATAGCTACTTTCTTCAATTTCAAACATTCCAGCACCATTATTATTTAAATAGTAAGCACCATCTATTCCTATAGCTGCTCCATTAGCTGCCTCATTCTTATTTCCAGTAGCAACTATTTTTACTGTATGCTCACCATACTCTAAATCTTCAGTTGTATAGATAATTTGAGACATAGCTCTTTCTGCTTTGTAAGTATCAATTGTACCTACTTTTTTCTCATCAACATAAACATCCATTATCCCATGATTAGGATCAACTGTTCCAACAATCCAAGCCTTTGTTCCTGTAAAGGTAAAGCTAGTTTCAACATTGGCATCATTAGTGTACATTCCTGTATTATTAATACCCTTAGCTTCTTGAACCCAAGCATCTTTATTATCAAAGTCTACATTGTCAATAAATTTGGTTTCTGATGGTGCTATTTTTTCTAATTCAAAAGCTTCATGAGCCTTATATATTTCAACATTCTCAATTATTGGTGTAGAATAAGAGCTTTCAATATTAATCCTTATTTTAGAAGCTTGTACTTCTGCACCTCTAACTAAACGTTTAGCTCCAATTGTCTTTCCTGAACCAAATTCAACCCATTCTCCATTACTATATACATCAACTGAAAATTCTGAAATTCTTTGTCCCAATTTTATATATTCTTCAATTGAAACTATATCAAATTTTTTATTTTCTCCTAAATCGATTTCTATACTACCTGTAGTTTCATTATCATTCATTGTCCAATAAGTGTCCTTATTATCATCTAATATATTTTGGGCATTATACATTGAATCATTACCTCTAGTTGATGAAGCAGTTGCTGTAGCTCCTTTTGCTAAATTCTCATCAAAAGATTCTTTAATAGCTGTTGCAAACTCATTAACTCTTTCAACATCAGCCTCAGTAAATCTTCCTGTTTTATCAGGTGCAATATTTAATAATAAAGGTTGTCCTCTTCCTACAGAACTAAAATAAATAGTAGATAATTGATCCATAGATTTGGGGCTATTGCCATCATGCCAGAACCATCCGCTAGTTAAGGAAACATCACATTCTCCAACGCTCCAAATATCCCCATCAGCATCTCCACTATTTAAATATGCCATATCATCACCTTGGCCATTGTCATATCTAGTTCTTATACGTTCTTTATTTATCTTTGACCATACTGGATCTCCTGCAATACCTGATTCATTACCAATCCATCTTACCCCTGTAGCATATGGACTAAATACTACACATCCTGGCTCTAATTCCTCTATTAAAGCAAACCACTCTTCAAATTTATATTCTTGTGCAGCTGCTCCACTTCCCTTAGCACCATCCATCCATACCTCTACAAACTTACCATTATTCCCATACTTATCATTACCTAAAATCTCTTTTAATTGATTCATATAGAATTCATTATAATCACCATTACTATCTGATGCATCATCAGTACCTGTACCATATCCATAAGACTCCTCATGCGCATCCCATGGTGATAAGTAAATTCCCATATCCATATTGTATTTGGTGCATGCTTTAGATAATTCTTCTAATACATCTCCCTTACCATCTTTAGTTTTTTGCCAATCTGTACTAGAGTCAACATCATGGTCAGTTACATCACTTTTCCATAAACAGAAACCATCATGATGCTTTCCAACCAAAATTACACGTTTAAATCCTGCCTCCTTTAAAGTTTTCACCCATTCTTCACAATTTAAGTTAGTAGGATTAAAATTGTTAGGATCTTCAGTCCCATTTCCCCATTCACTATTAGTATAAGTATTCATTCCAAAGTGAATAAAAGCAGCTAATTCCTCTTCATGATACTTTAATTGTGATTCATTTGGTATTGCACCATATTGCAGTGGTGGCTCTACAGTAGTTGCTTCAACTCTTATAGATAACATTTGAAGTGCCATTCCTACAATAGCTAAAGTAGAAATAAGCTTATTTCTTCTTTTCATATTCTCCCTCCATATTCTCTTTTTATTTTTTATAGAAAATATCTTACTTTAAAAGATAATATTAAATAATAATTTATTTTTGTTATTACTCTACAAACTATAGATATAATCTTTACTAAAGTTTATATAAAAGTTACATTTAAACTTTTATAATTGTACTACTTTATTTTATATTATCTAGGCCTGTTAACTACTCATTATTTAGTATCATTTAATTTATTTATTATTAGTTATTAATTGTGACTATTTCATAAATTGTAGGAGCTATACCTTCCCAATCAATTCTAATTGCAAATATATTATCGTATTTGGTATTCACTATTTCATTTAAGCTCTTATTTAAAACTCCTACCTCTTGCCAAATTCCTTCTCCAGCATCATTTAATCCTGTTCTTACCATAACCTTAGCATTTGAAATATCATTTCCACTTTGAACTATATTTATCTTATTTACATCTGTATTCTCTGATAAATTATAAGTTATACTTCCTGAAGTAATTTCACCATTATTGGTATTTGGCTTATAAGCTGTAGTTAATATACCATCTGTAAGATTTTGTGGTTCATATCCTTCCTCTTCAATTACAGTAGCTTCAAAGGTTGGATCATTTATTGTCTTTATATATTCTCCATCATTAATTAATATTTCACTTATCTTAACCCATCTATAATCATAATCTGAAGTAAATAAAATTCTTAAATATCTAGCATCTTTAGCCTCATCTAATTCTCCCTTAACAAAAGAATGAGAAATTGGAACTAAGGTGCTACTATCACCATGAGTATAACCTGCATCTACTGGTTTAGAGTTTACATCACTATTATCGTTTTCAATTCCATCACCAATATTAACAACATCAGCCCATATATATCCATCCATAGATATTTGTATCTTAGCATCTCTTAAATAATCTATCTCAGTATCTAAAACTGCATAAGTTATATTTTTTATATTTATTGTTTGTCCTAAATCAAAATTAATAGACTTCTCATTAATTGGAGTTGAGTCAAAAGCAGCCAATGTATTGAAATTCTTATCAAAAATATGCTTAATATCTCCATTTATTTCAGCATAAGAATTCAATAAAACTGGTGAATATATTTCTGTAGATTTAACTTCAAATTTTTCGAGATTAAATTTAACTTCTTTATTAGCTAATAATCTAATGTATCTTGCATCATCAACTGATTTTAATTCATCAAAGTTAACATTGGTCCATTCTATTTCATTCATAGATGTTTGTAAGGTTAATCCATCTTTATTAGATATATTTAATAGAATTTCGCTTATATCCTTAATTCTTTCTAACTTAATTCCGATATATTCATCCTTTTTTAAAGTTATATTTGATACTGGATCTAATTTAGTTAATCCTTCATTTACAAAATTAGATTTAATATATAAATTAGTATTTGTATAAGCACTAGATTTTTCATAAGGTTCTACACTTATTTCAGAGAATATAACCCATTTTTGTCTTGTTTCATTATTAGTTAATCTTATATATCGAGCTTCTATTCCTTCAAAATCCTCAGAGATTATATCTTGTCCAGAATCCTTCCCTGTATATTCCTTAAATGTTTTCCAAGTTAAATTATCAGTAGAATATTCTAATTTGTACTTAAGCCACTTATCAGCTGAGTTATTTCTACCAATTACAAATCTAACTTCTCCTATCGGAATTATATTACCTAAATCAACTCCTATAAATTCTCCAGCATTAGTATTATCTGCTTTATTAGTATCATACCAAACATCTGTTGAATCATTTCCATCAAATAAATTTTCTTCAGGTCCCTCATAAACATTATCCCAATCACTTCTAATTAAAGTTAAATCTAAATCCTCTAAGTCTTCTGCCTCAGAATTTCTATTAATATTAATATCCTTTATACCAAGCCATGTATTATCCTTATTCTTAGTTGCAATTACACGAATTCCCATTACTTCTAAATCTAAATCTTCAATAGTGATGTTATTTGGAAGAGTCCATACTTTTTCTTCTAAATCAATCCATTTATCGCCATCAACTGTATATTGAACTTTGGCTTCTTGGAATGTATCCTTTGAATTAGCATTAGCTCCTAATAAAAATTGAACATCTGTAATCTTTATTAATTTATTATACTTAACTCCAAAGTAAGCTCCTTCTGTAATATTATTTGGATTTTTATAAACAACTTCCGTTTCTGGATTATTATCTAATACATTTTTTATATCTCCTTTTGGTACATCCTCTCTATTAGTAATAACAGTTTCTACAACTATAGAAGGATCAACTATAGAGGTTACTATTGGAGATAAACTAGCTTCTAAACTTTTAATAAATGGCACAATATGCTGAACTCCAACTTCTGCATATTCAGTATGATCTACATAATTAAAACCATAAGTTTTTGATTTTTCAAAAGCTGCTTTAGCATTTGAATAATTAACCCATACCTCGTCATTATCCCCTTCTTCATTTGCTATAATAGCTTTTAAATATCCAATTGCTGCATTTGTAGTATCTTCCCAACAATTTAGCCAATAAATAATTTGATCCCTTGTCTTTTCATTTCCTGGATTATTTTTATAATAATCTGCAGCATCTTTAATCTTTGAGAATTCTTCAATTAAAGCTAATGCATCATCAGTAACTCTTTCTCCTAAAGCATATTTTTCTTTAAAATCAGCTAATTTTGGTGCCAATTCTACTGATTCATTAAGAACATCTACACGGCTATCCATATTTTGATTTATCATATGCTTACTTATTTCACGTAATGCTTCTGATGCTTTTGTTTCAACAGCTGAATTATGATCCATATATTTAAATGAATCATTCCAATTTTCATCTGCCTGAGCTTTATATTCCCAAATATTCCAAGAGTAATCAGCAATTGCAAATAATGCAGACTTATTAGCTTCAGATTGTTGCATTGGATTTAGCATAATACCTTCAATTAAGTCTGAAGATACTCCTGGATGTAAAAATGTATCATTTCCACCCATTAATAAATGCTGTTTGGAGTTATCTGAACAAGGCCAATTAATCCAATAATAAGGAGCTCTTCCTGTATTGTCTTTAAAGGTTTGTGAAAATTCTTGACTTACTTCGCCCCATATCCTTCCTCCTGTCATAACAAGTTGAACGTTTTCAGGAGATTGTTTTAATTGTGTAAATTCATCTTGAGAGCCATTTCCCATATAGTTAAATGGTATATATGGTAATGTTGTTTTCATATCAGGATATTCTTTCTTAATATCATTTTCTAACCACTTAGTTATATCTTTAATTAACCTTAATCCTAGTTCCCCACCTGGATTTGCAAAATCATCTGCAAGAATTGCTACTTGTCTAACACCTTGATCTATAACTTGCTTAAGCTTAGCTTTTAAATCTTTTAAATCCTGTTGATATCCAGCTTCATCTTTACCAATACCAAAGGCATCATTTCCTGGGAAAGGATGAATTCCATAAACAAATCTAGTTTTAGAAGCATTACCTGCATCTGCTAATTCCTTAATCCATTTAAGCTCTTCATCAGTATAAAGAGAACGCCACTGTACTCTATGTTTTGGATCATCTTTAGGTGCATAAAAATAAGCGTTTAATTTATAGTATCCACCATAAGTCATAAGATCCACTCTATCTTCTACAGACCAAGGATTCCCGTAATACCCTTCAATAAATCCACGAGTTACAACATTTGCATAGTCTTCTATCACAAAACTTCTTATTGTATTATCTTCTTCTTGGTTTAAAATATGGTATAAAGTAGTTAAAGCATAAAAAACTGAATCTGTGTCTTTTCCAAGAACTAAAATAACATTATCTTCTGCTGATAAAAAATAAGAATCTGTTTTTGTAAATAAATCCTTCGTTTCAATAGTTTTATCCTTAGCATATTTATCAACTACCTCTTCAGATCCATTGATACCAACTAAAATGTTAGTTTTACCATCAACATGCCCTTCAGAAATTGTGTACTTGATACCATGTTTCTTTAATATTTCCTCTTCTAACCTAGCCTTAGTATGATCATCTACTCCAGATTCATAAACTACATTCACTTCATTTTTTAGTAAAACTTCTTTTTCATTATAAGTAATTTTTTGTGGATTTGGATAAATCTCATAACCAACATTTGATTCTATATAATCCTTATCTTCTGTAGTTTCAGCTGAAACATAGACATTACCAAAAATATTAGATAATAAAATAACCCCTAATATTAACAATGATAACTGCCTTTTTAAAATTTTTTTCATATTTTAATTCCCTCCTTTACTTTTAGAAATTATAAATTTATCATTATAAAAATACTAATATATTCTTTTTTTTATTTATTTTTTCATATTTTACTTTATTTTGAAGATAAGTTTTATAAGAAAGCCGAAAAGGCTTAAATTTCCTTCTCAGCTAAAACTAAATAATTTTAATAGTATTTATTTATAATAATGTTCAATTTATATACTCCTATTTTATTGCATCAAGAAAATGTTTTCAATATTTTTCCCTAATTTTTCCTTCGCAATTTTATTACTTAAATCCTCTTATATATTTTAAAACTTTTTTCTTAAATTTAGTTTTTAATATATAATTTAACCTTCTTTTATATGATTTATTACAGTGTCTGCAATAAGCATTTTCAAGGCTTTTATAGTTTTTATTTTTATTGTTTTTAGGATAAAAATATTCATCGGGATATATAGCAACATTATTATAAAATATGGAGATGTTTTTAGTGTTTCTATTATATCCAAAATACTCTGCTATTAACGATAATTGAATCTTAATTCCATCCTCTTTAAATTCCTTCTTATAATCCTCATAATTTAAATTATTATAATACTTTAAAACTTCTAAAATAAATTTATCATACTTTTTACAGCCCCAAATTCCAAAAGCTACTGCTCCATCTTCTAATCCTCCAAAAGATGAATTATCTAATAAATCATCAATAGATTTTAAAATTTCCATATCAGTTTCTAAATAAATTCCCCCATAATTATAAAGAGCATATAACCTGCAATATTCTGATACAAATATCCAATTATTATCTTCATAAGCCTTTGTAGTAAAATTAAACTCTTTTATAGGAAAATTCTCTTCATTCCATTCTATAATTTTATAATCATTTAAGCAATTCCTCCAAGATTCAATACACTCTTGAACAATCTTTGGCTTCTCTTCTTTTCCAAACCAGCAATAATGTATTATTTTAGGAATTCCCATTTTACTTCCCCCTCTTTTTGAAGCTATACTTATATATACTATGCTATATCTTATTTTATTTCCAATAAAAATAAATAAAAAAACCTCTTTAGAAATATAAAATTGCTTTCCTATTTCTAAAAAGGTAATTTTCTATGCCTATCTAATTTTTACTTTTATATTTGTAATATTATATTTATATATTCTTATACATTTTTAAAACCTAAATAAGAATTAATATACTTAATATTATCAAATTTCATTATTATTCAAACATAGAATTATCTAAATACATCTATATTTATCATAATTATAGTACCTCTAAATAATACTACTTTTCGTTAATACGAGTGTAAATTTCAACTATTTCCTTTGCTAAATCTATAAATGAAATTGAAGTCATTAAATGATCTTGTGCATGTACCATTAATAATGAAACCTCTATATTTTCTCCTTGAGCTTCCTTAGTCAACATTTCAGTTTGAGAATGATGTGCTTGCTTTAACGATGCTTCAGCATTAGAAATTTTTATTTTTGCTAATTCTAGATTTCCAGACTTAGCAGCAGCTATAGCCTCCATAGCATTACTTTTTGCATCTCCTCCAAACATAATTAGTTGCATTATCACTTCTAAGTTATTATTTTCCTCCAAGATTAACACTCCTAACTCTTTATATTACTTTCCTCATCTTTTCTAAACACTTAAAATAATTATTTTATTAAGCTTAAGGCTTGCTCCAACACTTTTTCTCCATTCATCATTCCATAGTCAATCATAGGAATAACCTCTACTCCTATCCCTAACGGTTTTACCTTTTCTTTAAATTGTTCCTTCATAAATCTTACTTGTGGACCTAATAATAAAACATCAATTTTATCGTTAGCTAAGTATTCATCAGCTTCCCCTGCTGAAACAGCAAATATATTTGTTTCAATTCCTTTTACTTCTGCAGCCTTTTTCATTTTACTTACTAATAAACTTGTACTCATACCTGCTGCACAAACTAACATAATTGTCCTTTTCATCTCAATCACCCTTTACTTATAAAATTTATTTATCTATACAAAAGGGGGATAATAACTACTCCCCTCTATATTATATTTTAAATAATTAACGATTAACTGAACGTGCTATCATTGATACTGTATGACGAACCCCTCTAATTGCTTTGCTCATTGCAAATATATTTTCAAACGGTGCAACCCCACCATATCCAGCATCTCCTATATGTTGAATATCTACTCCACATATTTTATTTCGTATTGCAATTTGTTTAATAGTATCTTCATCTGCACTTTCTTGACTTGTTCCTATAGCAGTTAATACTAAAGCTCCTTTTCCATGAGCTAATTTAACTACTGACTTTAATTCCTCATCATCAAAGCCTGGAACTGTTCCAACAGCAGGGACAAGTATAATATCAGCTCCAGCCTCTATAAATTTTTCTATTGCATTTAAATCTGCAACTGGCTCATTAACTCCTGCTCCATGCATTTTCCCAGCAATTATTAAACCTGAGAATTTTTCTTTAGCTAAACGTATCGTCCTTTCTATTTGAGAATTTGTTACTCCTGTTCCTGGATTACCAGTTAAGCATACAAAGTCCATTCCTAATTTCTCAATTTCATTAATAGTTTCCAGCGTTGCCTGTCTTCCTTTACTAATTGTAAATATATCCTCTGCCATATCAGCATCTAAATCCACTGGCTCTAAATTAACCCCTATAGGCCTTCCAACTAATCTATGCAATTCATCTACAAATGATCCTTCCTTTACTTCTATTCCAAAGATAACTGGATTAAACACATCTACACAATTAAGTAATATTAAATCTGCCCCAAATGCCCTCGCTATCTCAGAATTAGTAATATCACCTATAAATGATTCTCTCGGTGCCACATTTTCTGAAAGAATTGTTCTACCTTCACTAGCCTTAATACTTTGTTTTAATTCTGCAGCACTCATTTCTAATATCTCAGAAGCATTTAAACTAATTAACCTTTTTCCCATAAATCTTCCTCCAAAAATATCTATATTCCCTTGTATTATTTTACCATGCTTTTCTTTTCTTTTTTTGCTTCAATTTTACCTTCTAAAATTAAATTTTGTTTTTCTACTGTTTTATAGAATCCGTAGTAAATCAAAATATCAACAATGATACAAATAACTTGTATTATTGCACCACTAATATGATTTCCTGTTGCTAAGTATCCACTAATAATTGGTGGCATTGTCCAACTTACAGAAATACCTACAGTCTTAGCAACTAAACCAAAATCCATTGCAAGATAAGTAATAACAGCATTTACAACTGGTGCTAATATAAATGGTATAATTAATGATATATTAAATACTATTGGTAACCCATACATTGTTGGCTCATTTATATTAAATATACCTGGAGTTAATGTTAATGGTGCCATAGTCTTAGTCATAGAGCTTGATTTTTTCTTCATTGCTATAAGAGCAACAACTATTACTAATCCTAAAGTAGCTCCGCCCCCTCCCATGTATACAAAATTATCCATAAACTCTAGAGTTATTATATTTGGTATTTCCAATCCTGATTGAAAAGCTAAACGATTAGCATCTGAATTCATTAACCATAATGGCTTAAAAATTGTATTAACAACGTTTCCACCATGAAGTCCAACAAACCAAAATAAGCTATTTAAAATTATTGCAACTATTGTTCCTAAAATATTACTTGTAAATATACTTAAAGGTTTACCTAAAACTATAATTAATACTTGATGTAAATTACCAAAGCTTGTCTTATCTATTATAATAAAAATTATTAACCATAAAGTGATTATAACTGTACCTGGAATTAAGGCACTAAAGCTTCTTGAAACTGCTGGTGGTACTGTATCTGGTAATTTAATTTGAATATTTTTATTTATAAATATTTGAAATATATATGCTGATATAAGACCTAAAACTATTGCAACAAATAATCCTTGGCTTCCCATATAACTAACAGAAATTCCTTCTCCTGCTTCTGAAGCAATAAATGGAGTAACTATTATAAAGGAAGATAAAGAAATAATACCTGCTGAAATTCCATCTACTTTATATTGCTTAGCGAAACTATATGCAACACCAAAACTTGCAACTAATCCCATTAAACCAAAACTACTATTAACTCCTTTCCAAAGATATCCTGACACGCCAATCTCACCAAGCCATGCCTCCCAACCTGGAAATGGTAAGCTTGCTATTATCATAAATAAAGATCCAATTATAAGTAATGGTATACTCATTGTTACTCCATCACGAATAGCAACTAATCCTTTGTTTGTACCTAACTTTGTAGCTATAGGTAATAATTTTGCTTCAAGAAATTGATTAAATTTATTCATAATTATTCCCCCTAATTATTTATTTTTTATAATTTATTATGTTTAAGAAAACGTTACCTTAAAACTTAATAATAATAATTTGTTATTATTAATCAAATAATATATTATAAATTATAATCTGTCAATGATATTTTTGTGAATTTTCAGAATAATTATTTATAAATTATAATTAATATAGTATAATGTAATTACGAAGGAAGTGAAGTGATGAAAATTACAAAAAAACAAAAAGAAATTAGATTTAAAATTATAGATAAAATTTATTCAAAATGCCCTATATCAAGAATAGATATATCTAGAGAAACAGGAATTACCCCTGCTACTGTTAGTGAAATTACAGGAAATATATTAAATGAAAATCTTATATATGAAATAGGTGAATTCACACCTGAAGAAAATAAATCTGGTAGAAAAAAAATTCTACTAGATATTTGCGATAACCATAGTTTTTTTATAGGAAGCGAATTATCTCAAAAATATATTTCTTTTTGTTTAACAGATAATAAAGGAAATATAATAAATGAAAAAATCATTAAATTAGATAGTTACAATTTTAATAGTATATTAACTGAAGAAATATACTTAAAAGAGTTACAAAACTTTATAAATAATTGTAAAAAATATAATCCTCAAGGAATAGGCGTTGCCATCCCTGGTCATTTTGATGCACAACAAAAATTACTAGTAAGTAACAATACTTTTTGGAAAAATTTCGATATAAAATATGTAATAGATAATATTGAACTTCCATTTTATTTTGAAAATAATGTCCACTGCATGTCTTTAGCCGAAAGATTTTTTAATAGTAATAATGATGAAAACTTTTTATTTCTTCATGTTGGTAATGGAATGTTTTGTTCTTATATGTATAATGGAACCTTATATGAAAAAAATAATTTTTTAGTTGGAGAAGTTGGGCATATTATAGTTCATCCTGATGGTGAATTATGTGAATGTGGAAAAAGAGGATGTCTTCAAACCTATGCTAGTGAAGCATGGATAATAAAAAAATGCCAATTACTTTTTGATAATTCTGGAACAACATTTTTAAAACAATTAGTTCAAAATAAAAACGAAATAACTATAAATACAGTACTTAAAGCATATAAATTAGGCGATGAAGGAGTAAATAATATACTAAATTCAGCAATTAAATATATATCTATTACTATTAATAATTTAGCTATGATGATTGGTACAGATAAAATTATAGTCCATGGAGAGTTATTTAATGAACCTTTACTATTAAATTTACTAGACGAAAATATTAAAAAGAGTTCAAATTTACTATCTACAGAAGAACAACCTAATATTAAGTTTAAAAAATATCACAGTATAAATGGTGCTCTCTCTGCAACATCCTTATGTATAAAAAATATATTAGTTGGTGATATATTATAGTTTTCTTAGAAAATAAATTAAAAGAAAAGATATCTTTTAGTTAAATATAGTATTATCGGTATGGAATAGTTAGTGTACTATACTCACTAATTCCATATCTTTTTTATATAAATTATAATAATTCTCTACTTTAAAATTAACTTGTTTTCCTATGCATCTATTTTTTAGTTTTAAATATTATTTTTTCAGCAAATTTTTAAATACAAAAAACTACAATAAAAATAAATAATAATACTATAGTTTTATAATAAAAAGTCGAATTTATAAAGAATACATTTAAACTCTTGAAAATATTGACATTTATTGGTGTGTTTTGTATAATTATACCTAAGTTAATTTGTCTATTATAAATACCTATCCTATTCTATAAAAATCTATTTTGGTTACTTTATTAAATTAAAATTAACCTTTAATCTGACTTTCTAAGGATTATCCCAAATATACTAATTAAATATTTCTAATTTAAATTAACTGTACTATATTTATATTAAAATTTATGTAATATAATGTTCATTTTACTTGTATTTTTAATATAAGTTTTGTATATGAAAAGATTATTAATACTAATAACTATATAAAGGAGCTTATCATGAAAAAAAATAATAAAAATAAGCATGAAGTTTCAAAAAAAGTAACTGCTACTTCCATGGCTGTTATGCTAGGTAGTGGAATGTTATCTTCAATTGATTCAACTTCTGTAAATGCTACTACAAATTCTAAATCAACTACTAATACAAAATCTACTAATGATACTGCTACTATCTTAGATAATGCTAATCTAGCTTCTACAGAAAATATTGAAGAAGTACAATCTCCTAAAGCTGATAAAGATAAGTCCGTTGCATTTCTAAATGAAGTAAAGGTATTATTTACAGACGATGAAATGACTACCTTAAAGAGCGATATAACTTTAGAACAGTTAAATGAATTACTTCAAAAAGCTAAAAATATAAAAGATACTAAAATAGAAGAAAAATTACAATCTACAATACATACGCTTAAAAGTACGCAACTTGATGAACAGGTTAATAATCTTTTTACAGACCTTACTTTTATGACATTAAAAGATGACGTTACATCAGATAGTCTTTACAAATTATTAGAAGAATCTAAAGACTATGCTTCACGCCTTACACAAGAAAAAATTCAAAAAGCAATGGATATACTAGAAGAAGCTTCTATAAATACATCTGAATCTGAAGATGAAAAATCTACATCCTCTGAATTTACTAAGAAAGAAGATACTTCTAATACTACAAAAAAAACTACTACTGAAACTACAGTAACTTTAGATGGTACTAAAGATGATAATTTAAAAAATACAACTAATTCTACAGAAAAAATATCCTCAAATACAGATACTACTACTGATAAAGCAACTAATAAGGAACTAAAAGAAGATGCTACAACTTCTACTATTAAATCCTTAAGTAATGAGCCTAAAAAATCAGAAGATACAAATCTTTCTTATGATGATATATATAGAATTTCAAATAAAAAAATAAAATCATATTCAAATAATGGTGGAGAATATCCTTATAGCCCCTTAAGTAATATGTTCGATAATAATACTGCTACCCATTGGGAAACAGGAACAAAAAATACAAGTTCTTTTAAAAATGAATTTACAGTAACCTTTACTGAAAAACTTAAAATAGGAAGCTTAGTTTATACTCCTCGTGTTACCGGTTCTGCTAATAAAGGCTTTCCTAAAAAATATACTATTTATTCCTCTACAGAAGAAACAGGTGAAGATAACTTTACAAAAATTATTAGTGGTACAGCAATTGTAGCTTCTGGAGAATTAAAGATAAATTTCAATAAAGAGATAGAAGCCAAGCGAATAAAATTTGTATTTGATGAAGCTAGTGAAGAATGGGCTGCTGCTTCTGAGTTAGCTTTTTATAAGATTGATAAATTAAGTAATAATGTAGAAAACTTATTTACTGATAATACATTCTCACAAGTACAATCAGGAATAACATTAAACGATGTTAATAAAATGCTTGAAGAAGTAAATAACCATCCTAACAAATCATTATTAATTGAAAAATTAAAGCTTGCAAAATCTATTTTAGATAAGAGCTATAATCCTTTAGATAGAGTCTTTGAAGTTGAACAAAGAGGAGATGGAGTAAATCATGCTAGAAATGTATTACTTACTTCAAGCTATGGAACTAACCTTCTTCCAACAGGTATAGCAGCTCTAGCTGGAGAAACAATTAAAGTTTATGTGGAAGTTGATGATGGAGCCCCCCTTCCTCAAATCAGCTTTACACAACAAATGGGGCATTGGAAAAACTGGATTCATACATTTAATCTTAAAGAAGGTGAAAATACATTTATAGTACCAACCATCTATGATGAAACTTGGACAAATAAAGTTATTCCTGGAGGAGCAATCTATATTGTAAATCCATACACAAAAGAACAACAAGGAAATGCACCTAAAATTAGAATTGAAGGCGGACATGCTTATCCATTATTTGAAAATGGAGAAGATCCAGTTGCCTTTGAAAATGAATTAAAAGAATATAAAGAAAAACTTGAAAAAAATCCAAAAAAATATGTTGATATAGTTGAATTAGTTAATGATTGGACAATAATAAATTCAAATATGGCATCAGCAGAAGCTACATTCTTAAGTGATGGTGACTTTGATGCTCAAAAAACATTAGATTTCCATAAAGAACGTCTTACCGCGTTCTTTGAATATGCTGGTATTTATGAAAATAGTAGTGATATTAAACATTCTCGTAATGGTGCAAGAGCAAATTTACGTTTAATGCAACCTTGGGCCTTCGCTTATGCAGCTGCTAACCATACAGGCTTCCAACAAATTTGCGCTGATAATTTATTTGCTGGAAAATCATATAGTTGGGCAGAAGCTCATGAAATTGGGCATCACTTTGATGTTAAAGGTGGAACCATAGGAGAAGTCACAAATAATATGTGGGCAAACTACAATTCTGTTGATCTACAAGGTGAAAGTGATAGAATGGCTAGTGCTTACCCTATTCTATTTACTACTGTTGCATCAGATGACTATGAAACATTAGCTACTCCTAATAACATCAATGCTCTAACTATCTTCTGGCAATTGCACCTTCTAGATAAAGACTACTGGAAAAACTATCAAATAGCTTATCGTGAAGGAGTAGCTTCAGACATGGGATTATCTGAATATGAACGTATGTCTGTAATATCCTCTTATGTATTAGGTATTGACATAACTGAACACTTTATAAGGCATAAATTCATAACTGGTAACAGTATAGATAAAGTTAAAAGTGCATTAAAAAAACTTAAAATAGAAACTCCTCCAGAAAATATAAAACCATGGTATTTATCAACAAAGGCAACTCTAGACCGTGAAAGTAAATTTACAAAAGAATATACTCCAGAAATAATTTCATTATCTCAAGAAAATGGTAAAATTGTATTAACCTTAGATATAGATAAAGAAGCGGATGATGCTCTATTAGGATACGAAGTTTGGGAAGATGGAAAGATAATAGGATTTACTGATACTAATACTTTTTCTACTATTTATGATGATGATGGAAAAGAACATACTTATAAAGTTCGTGCTTATGACTTAAGATTAAACCAATCAAAATTTAGTGAAGAATTTACGGGGAAAACAAATTTCCCAATTATATCTGTTGTGGATAGTACTATTTTTGAATTAAATGATTACGTTAACTCTGAAGACGTAAAAAATATGTTTAATGCTTACGACTCTTCTGGTAAAAAGCTAACTATAAATATAGATAAGGGATCATTTGACACAGCTGTTCCTGGAAAATATACTCATACTATAAGTGCTATTACTGAAGATGGAAACAAATCAACTAAAATAATACCTATAAATGTATCTACGAGAACAGTTTATGCTTCTGAAATCCAACCAAAAGAAAAAACTATAAAAAATAGTGAAATGGATTTTAATGAAGAAATAAACTTAAATATAAATAAAAACGCCTATAATTATGATGAAGGTTTGGTTGTTCCAATAAACTCATCTATCACTTACGATATTACAGATAAAAAATATGCTTATTTTGAAACCTTTATTGGACTAGATAGAAATAATACTATCAATAAAGATGCTGCTGCTAGATTTGAAATCTGGGTAGATGGGAATAGAAAATTTATAAGTGATGAAATGGCTATAGATAGTAATATGCAATATGTTAAATTAGATATAACTAATGCAAAAACAGTTAAATTAGTTACAACAGGAACTGATTTAGATACAGATAATCTTCCATCTTGGGCAGATGCAAAATTTGTTAGTGTTACAGACCTAAATGAATTACCTAAAGCTGATGCTGCTTGGATAAAGATTGATGAAAATGAAAATACAACAGATAAATCTGAACCTTCTACAGAAAGTGAAAAGCCTAAATCCAATACTAATGATGATAAATCACCTTATGATTCCAGTATTATTGATGAAACTCCTAATATTAGTATAGAAAATGATGATATAAGTGCAGCAATAAAAAGTTTTGATTCATTAGATGATAGCACTACTACTTCAAATAATAAAATAAATAAATATATTACTAATACTACTCCTACTGCTGATGATAAAAAGATAAATAAAAAAACTACAGAATTTAAAAACAACTCAACTTTAATAGCTTCTGATGATAAAAATTTAGATGCTAATAATAATTCTACTACTAAAAATGAAAATAAAGATTCTAATACAAAAGATGTTTATGAAAATTATCCTGATACTTCCAACAAAAAAGAATCTTCAATTGCAACTATGGGAATATCATTAGCTCTCACTGGTGTTGCATTAATTAGCTTAATAAAATCTAAAAAGAAATAGTATTTGTTTTTTAGCGCTATCTGATAAGTGATTTTCAAGTATTTATTAGATAGCTCTTTTTTTGTTATTTATATCATAAACTTAAACTAAATTACAATGATATTATCAATTAATAATAACCTCTTATTTTTCTCCATTAGTTGACATAATATACACTTTTTATTAGAATATATTTTGTTAATAAATATATTTAAATTGCACAAATAATAATATTCTATTTATTATTTATTAATGAAATAATACAAAAGAAAGGTAATAATTATGAACGCTTCTAATAATAAAAAAATTACAGTTGCAAAAAATGTTACTGCTGCTTCTCTTGCAGTTTTATTTAGCGGAAATATTTTCCCACATAATAAATTTAATGAAGACTTTATACCAATAAAATTCAATAGAAACAGCTCTAATAATGATGCGCTCCCCAATAATGAAAAATTTATATTAAAATCAAATACAACTCAAAACTTAGCATATAATAAAGAACTTCTAGAATTAACTACCCGTACTAATAATATGTCTACAAACTCTTCAATTGTACAAGTGCAAGAAACAGCAAAATCACAGAATTTATCTATACCAAGTGAAGAAATAAAAAATCCCCTATATTCTTCAACTTTATTAGAACAACTTCCACTAGGTATAGATACATTAATATTAAATAAAAATTACATAAAAAACTTATCCACTAACATAAATAGTAAAAATAAATTCTCTAATTTACAAGTTAATAATTACACAAATAATAATATAATTTCATCATCTAAAATAAACTCTAGTGAAAAAACAGGTATATATAGTGACTTAGTAGATAATGATAGGATTAATTACTCAAATTTAAATAAAAATAAATCAAAAAATTCATCAACTAATGATATATATTTACCTAAAATTTTAGTAACAAAAAGTACAGTTTTTGACTTATATTCAAATATTACATATAATGATATCCTTTCAGTTATAACAGCTTATGACCACAATAATAAAAAAATAAAAAATCTAAAATTTACAGGTAAGGTTAATACTTCAAAACCTGGACTCTATAATATTACCTTTATGGCAAAAAACTCTAATGGAAATGAAAGTTCTATGCAAGTTCCTATAATTGTTTCTACCCAAAAATCTTTTATTTCCAATAAAGATATACATCCTAGCATATCTTTAAATTTAGAAACTCTTAATTTAGATAATGATATAAAACTAAAAGAAAATATTAATATTGCTACCTATAATAGCGGTTTATTAGTTCCATATAATTCTACTTACATATATGATATTTCAGATAAAAACTTTACATATTTTGAATCATTTTTAGGTATAGATATTAATGATAAATTTGATACTACTTCAATAGTTGTTTTTGAAATATGGGTAGATAACGTACTTAAATTTAATAGTGAAAAAATGAATTTAAACTCAAATATGCAGTACGTTAAAATAGATATAACTAATGCAAAAGAAATTAAATTAGTTACAAAAGGAAATTCAATATCTTTATCTAATTTTCCAGCTTGGGCAGATATTAAATTTATTTCAACAAAATTAAATAACTTAGAAAATTATGCTGACATACCTTCAGCTAAAATATTAGAAACATGTATCGACTCTAATAATAATTACTTAGTAAATAAAAATATTTCGTATTTAAATAAAGATACAGTAGATACTAAAGAAAATACAAATAATAATACTCTAAATACTAATCAAAAAAATTCTAAAACTAGACCTTTAGGAGTTAATATCACAGAAAGAACTACAACTACTATTGGAGTTAATATAGCCATATCTTTAGCTATTACAGGCTTTTCTCTATTGGGAATAATTAAATTAAGAAAAAATAATAAATAACCAATAGATTTTAAATCTATTGGCTATTTATTATTTATAAAAATTACTTTTTAAAATATTCCTTTATTAAATTAGTAATTCTCATACATGCTTTTCCATCTCCATATGGGTTAGTTGCATGCGCCATTTTATTATATTCTTCTTCATTATTAATTAATAAGTTTCCTACTTCAAAAATAGCTGATTCTTCTATTCCAACTAGCTTTACCGTACCTGCCTCTACTGCTTCTGGTCTTTCTGTTTCTGTTCTAAGTACCATAACTGGTTTTCCTAAAGCTGGTGCTTCCTCTTGTATTCCACCTGAATCTGTCATTATTAAATAACATTTTGACATAAGATTAGCAAAGTCAACATATTCAAGTGGCTCTATTAATAAAACCTTATCTTCAACTCCTGCAAAGCTTTCCTTTGCTAATTCTCTTATTAATGGATTTTTATGCATTGGGAAGATCACCTTAACATCATTATTTTCCTCGGCTAATCTTCTTGTAGCTGCAAAAATGTCCTTCATTGGTTTTCCCCAATTTTCTCTTCTATGACTTGTTAATAAAATTACTTTATTATTTTCAAAATCTAAATTATTTAATGACTCATCTTCAAAGCTATGCTCTTTATTTATAACACTTAATAAAGCATCTATAACTGTATTTCCTGTTATATGAACATTATTCTTAATTCCTTCACTTAAAAGATTATTTTCATTACTCTTAGTTGGCGCAAAATGTAATGTTGTTAATGCACCAGTAAGCTTTCTATTAGCCTCTTCAGGAAATGGTGAATATATATCTCCACTTCTTAGTCCTGCTTCTACATGTCCTACTGGAACCTTATTATAAAAAGCTGCTAAAGCTCCATTTAATGTAGTTGAAGTATCACCATGAACTAATACTATATCTGGATTACAATCTTTTATTACTTTATCTACTCCACTTAAAACCTTATTTGAAACATCTACTATAGTTTGTCCATGAGCCATTATATCTAAATCATACTGTGGCTTAACATCAAATATTTCTGTAACTGAATCTAGCATTTCTCTATGTTGAGCTGTAACACACACTATTGATTCAATTTCCTCATCTTTTTCTAATACCTTTACTAATGGACACATTTTTATTGCTTCTGGTCTTGTTCCAAAAACTGATAATACTTTTATCGCCATAAACTTATCTCCTTAAAAATAAACTTAATTTCATTATAATATATTATATATTAATTATAAAATAATTAATATGTTTACTATTACTTTTTACAAATGAATATTTCAAATTATACTAATACTCTTTTTCAAAGCATATAAAAAAGCTTAACAATTCTTACTTATAGATATTTAAAATATATTATTATTTATTAATTCTAAAATTAATTCACTCTACATATTTATTTTACTATTTTTTTAATAATCTTAATCTTTAATATTTAAATATTAAATTTACTATAATTAATACACTATACAGCTTTATTTATATATTACATATAAATTTATTTTTTACTATATATCATCTATGTATATTAATTTTACTTCTATACCTATAATATAAAATTTAGTAATTTCATATAATATATGTATATTATTTTTTAAATTATATGAAATATCCCCGTAAGAAAAATATATCTTACCGGGATTAAGTTATTTCTTATATTAATTATATAGATTTTTTAATTTAGAACATTAAATCATATAGTTTCTTCTAAAAAACTTTCTCTATCATTTTTTCTAGAAATACTACTTTTAATATTTCCTTTATTATCATAAGTAACTATTTTTTTAGTCTTTCCATTGGAAAAGTAATATATAGTCTTTTTCTTTATACCATTGCCATACTGTATATTTTCCTTTTGTATTTTATTTGGATAGTAAAATCTTACTTCTTTTAATTGGCCACAATTATCAAACACTTCTGTTCTATCATAAATATTATTATCTTTATAATATGTCTTTGATCTTACTTTTCCATTTCCATAATACATAGCAAATATTTTTTTTCTACCACTCAAATCATACTCTGCCATAGATGTTACTTTTCCAAGCTTTATATATTCAGAATAAATTAAATCACGAATAACTTTCCCATTTTCAAAAAATTTACATCTTATAAGATATGATCTGTCATCAAAATAGTCTATTCTATTTAATTTTTTCTCTGATATATATCTAGATTCCACAATATTACCATAATCATTAAATATATTTATAATAAAATTATTTGATTTAAGATAATTTTTTTGAATCCTTAATAATCCTTTTTTATATATATTTTTTGCTATAATTTTACCATTATCATCTCTATATATTACTTCATTATCTTTATAATTAAAATCATTTAAATTTAATTTTAGTCTATCAATTTGATAATTAATTTTTTTCTGAATATCTTCTATATAAGATAAAGATACATCATTAAATGAAATTATATTGGATAATTCTTTTAACTTATTATAATTATTATTACTAATTTTTTTTACATCTACATATTTATATTTCCCATCATGTATTTCTTTTAATTTTAATATAAAATCAATATAATATTTTTCATTGTAATGATAATATCCTCTTCCATATCTATGATCTACAGGACTATAATAATTTTCATATGGTAATTCAATATATTTTATATTTGGATATTTTTCTTCCATATATTTATATATTTCAAGTAAAATATTATTTCTCTTGATAGCCCCCTGTAATGTATTTAACTTATAATTAGGATTTGAATAATTAAACGTATCAGTTAAATAATACTCTTTATCATCTATATTCGATAAATAAATTGCATATGCTTTATGCAATATTATTCTTTCTTCTGGACAAAATTGTTTTATCCTTGATATAAATAAATCTATATATTTTTTAAATATATTTATATCATTTTCTACTTTGTTAGAGTCATTTTTTAGTATATCCCATATCTCTTCTCTATACTCTATAAAACTATCCTTATAATTTATTAATTGCATTCTTTCATCTATAAAATCAATTAAATAATAATTTAACTTAAAATTTTCTTTTATAATTGTTTTATCAAAACTTGCCCTTAATTGCTTTACTACAAAATCTCTAACTGATTTACTTGCAATTAATTTATCTTCTATTTTTTTTAAAGTTTCTTCATTAGTCTCTATTTTTTTAGATGCTAACACTGCTATCGGTTTTTGAAACATATAGTAATCAACTTTAATATCCTCTTCATCAGGAAATACTAGCTTCCAATAATTTAATGCCTCTCTAGTAACACAACTTCCCTTTAATTGTATATTCATAAAAATACCTCTCAATCTATCATTTAAATACTAAAATAATTCTTATTAATGAACTCATTTCTTTTTTTATTAAATATTTTTTCTGATAGTACTTTCTGATTAATTTCAGATACATATTGAACCTTAAAAAGTTTTCCATTTTCTTCATTGTAAAATCTTTTTACTTTTACTTTTCCACTTTTGAAATAATCATATTCTCTTAATTTATTTCCATTCTCACTATAAAAATAATATTTATTTGCTAAACCATCTTCTGTGTAAGTTAATTCACTCTTTATATTCCCATTTTTATGAAAATGTTCTATTGATTTAATTTTTTCTGTTGTTACATTATATTTTGTTATAGTTTTAATTGTATTACTATCTTTATAATAAATTACTTTACTACTTAGTACACCATTTTTATTTACATTTTGTTTTATTATTAAATTTCCTTTTTTATCATAAACATCTAAATAACTAATCTTTATTTTTATATCTTTATAACAATTAATTCTTTTTATAGCTCTTCCTTTTTTATCGTATAATATTTGACTAACTATAAATCCATTTTTATAAATTATTTTTCTTCTCCTTAAATCTTCATTGTAAAATTCTCTAGATATTAATTCATAATTTTTATCATATATTCTTTTTTCTTTTATATTCTTATTTGGTACTTCAACAATATATTTTCTTATATTCTTAGTAGGGATTTTATTAATAAATTCATAAATCTTTTTGCAATTTTCTATACTATTTCTATTAAAAAATAAGTCATCCTCTATATGATAAAAAGTATTATAATTATTATTTTCCCATTCTTTCAAAGTTGATATAACTTCTTCCTTTTTAGTTACTACTTTACCAAAGTCACTATATAAAGTATATTTCTCTTCTTTATTTATATTATAATGAAAATTATACGAACTAAATTGATAAAAAATGACTGGTTTATTTAAATATGAAAAATCCACACCTACTGATGAATAGTCTGTTATTAATAAATTACTTTCTTTTAATAAATTTTGAACAACTGCATTTTCTCTATTCATAAATACTACATTGTTACCTAAAAATTTAAAGCAACTATTAAATTTTTGCATTTCATAATGAAGATACACTATTAATTTTAAGTTTTTACTTTCAATAAAATTATTCAATTCCTTATCATTAATTAAATTATCTATATCTTTATAATATTGAGTCTTTATAAATTCATCTTTACTTAACTTCGCTAAACTACTTCTCCAAGTTGGCATAAACAATATTATTTTCTTTTCATTCTTATAAGATTTATCAATCAATTGATCATATCTAGGTAACCCTATCTTAATTATTTTGTCATCATTATACCCATATTCTTTTGTAAACATATTATATTCTTTTTTAGTAGACGCTAATATATAATCATATTTGTTTATATGCTTATTATAATAATTAGCTTTATTCATAGCTACACCATGTTGTAAAAAAATCCTAGTTGAATTCATATATTTAATATTATACTTTTTAAATCTATTTGAATCTTTAGGCAATAAAAATTTAAAAAAATCATAAGCAGAAATAAGTTTTTTTGCATGCATTAAATATATCCTATGCTTAAAACTATCTTTATCAATTACATTCCCTAAATCTTTAACATTTTTATATTGTGTGCTTTTTTTATCTATAATATAATAAATCTTCTTCTTAGGATAATTTTCTCTAACATATTTAAAAAATCTAAATGCATTATCTTCAGCTTGATCTGATCTTTCGCCTATTAACCATATATCTTTTCCAAATAAAAAAGGCTTAGTGCTCACATATTCTAAAAACACTAGTATATGCCTCAATATTGATATAATTTTATCGTAATAAATATTAATTTTTATTCTATTATTTTTTATTAATGGAAATATCTTTTCATATTCTATTTTTAATTTTTTATATTCCTCCGTAATTTCTTTATTTTCTGAATACTCTTTAGATAAAAAAAGCAACTGTGAATAAAATCCATTTTTTATAATATAAAAAATAGTACTTATTCTATTAAATTCTTCTTCATTAAGAGAATTCTTTAAAAATAAAATATAATCATCTGAATTAATTTTTCTGGATTCTTCTTGTAATTTTTTAAATATATTTGTAGCTGTATTTTCTTCTAAACCATTTATTTCTCTCAATATTATTTTAAATATATTATATAAATATATATATTTTTGTTTAGAAGAAAGTTTTTCTAATTTGAAAATGTCATCTATACTAAAATTTATATTAAGATTTTTATTATAAATATATTCTTCTTTTAAATATATACTTAATTTTTCATCAAATTTATTAAGTTCTATAAAATCTTCGTTTAATATATCTATTTTTTTTATTTTCTCTCTCTTTACTAAAATATTATCATAACTAATTAATATGCACTCTAAAAAGTTTTCTTTTAATATATTAACATCAATCTTATTTGGTAAATAATCTATTGAATCTAAAAAAATTATTATATCATTAATCATTTCTTTATCAGATAATTTTAAATTATGAATTTTTTCTATATTAATATCTGATATTTTCCTTGTAAATATTACATACTTGGAATTTATTGAATTTATTAAATCATTAACATTTTTAAAGTCTTTTATATGATATATACAATTTCTAGCACTTGTATCTTTGTATAAATTTTTTTCTCCTAAATTAACAATACTTACATCATTTTTCATAAAATAATTTATTTCCTCCATCTATACTTTTATAAACAAAATCACAATGTTCTATATTTCTAACTACATATCTATCTATATAGGCTAATTTAGAATTCTTTAAATTAGTTGATAGATTATCAAATAGTTCTACTAAATTTTCTACCCTAACACCAAACAACTCAGTTTTATGATTTATAGGTCCTTCATTATAATGTTTTGAATAAAACTCATCATAATCAAATTGATAAAATATTACTGGTTTATTGCTATAGGCAAAATCAAAAGCTACTGTTGAATAATCTGTTATTAATATATAATTTTCATTTATTAAATCTTGTACACTTTTTTCTCCCTGCCTTACAATAGTAATATTTTTACTAAAATTATTATCAAGTTTACTTAATAACTTTTGTGTTTGGTAATGGGGATAAAATGTAAGCTCATAATTTTTTTCTTTTAAAATTTTATGCAATTTCTCACTATTAAGTAACTCAATATACCTTTTAAAATAGTCTGAATTAAGTAATTCCTCTTCACTTTTAATCCAAGATCTCCAGGTTGGCATTAATAAGATTTTATTTTTTTCAGCTTTATTATTTAAATTATCCCATCTTGGTAATCCCGTAACTATAACTTCATTTTCATCATATCCAAACTCTTCTAATATGTGTTGTTTCTCAAATTCTGAACTAACTACAAAATAATCATAATCAACTCTATTCTTATGAAGAACATGATTTACCCTACTTACACCTATTACCCCATGTTGTAAAAATACCTTTTTGTTTTTTATAAATTCTGGATAGTATTTAACTATATCAATGTATTCTTTAGTATACATATTAGGTTTTTCTGCATAACTATTTATGGTAAATTCACAAGTTAAAAGATATAGTGTGTGCATAATACTGTTAAACCAAACTATATCTCCATATTTCTTTATTTTTATTAAATCCTCTGAATCTTTTGTTATTATATATTTTGCATTAACTCTCTTCTTATTATCTTTTATATATTTAAACAAATGATAAGTATTATCTTGAGCTGTGTCTTTTCTTTCACCCATTAACCATATATTTTTACTTCTAAAATACCAACTAAATAATTTATATAAAATTAAAATTAAAAATGCTTTATATTTTTTTCTTCTTATTAAAGAAATATCATATCTTGTATCTCTTCTAATCATTCTTAATTTAGATTTTAAATATGATTTTTTACTTAAAGTTCTAATTCTTAAATTTATATTTTTCCCTTCAATAAATCTACAAAATACTTCTCTATTATCTATATATCTAACTTTAAGCTTATTTTTTATTTCTGCTAATCTAAATTCAAAAGGTATTTCAAAAATTTCACCATTTATTATTACTCTTTGAAAAACTTCATAATCATCATCTTTTATTTTATCTAAATTAATTGCTATAGGCTTATAACCACTCCAGTTGTAATTTATAGAATCCCCCTTAAATAAATATGTTAAATCTGTTCTATAATCACTTTCTAATGTTTTTACGACTTCATTATTTTTACCTTTTAAAACTAACTCCCTTTTGATTCTATCTTTATTATTAAATTCTAGCCCTCTTATAAAAGCATATCCTCTTAAAACTAAGATATTTTCCTTAGTTATATATGCATTTTCAACCTTACTTTCAATTTTAGGATTTTCTTTTAAAACATTTTTATAACCTTTAAAATCTTTATATAAATAGCTAAAATACTCCTTATTTTCTAAAATTAAATTTTTTTTAGGATTAGTTAATAAATAATTATTTATTAACTTTTTTATATTTTCTTTATCCTTATTCTCAAATAATATTGCCAAAAAATATCTTTCAATGCTTCTAAAATCATCTCTTTCAAAATCAATATTCTTTGAAATCTCAAAAAACTCTATTCCTAAATCTATAAGACTATCTATTTCTTCTGTCATATACTGTATTTTTAAAAATATGCTATCTATCCAAAATTCAATTTGTCTCAATATTACATCTTTGTTTAAAGGCTTATTAGCATATAATTTTATAAGTTCTTTTTGCACTTCTAGCAAGTTTTTAAAAAATTCAATATTACTTTTCTTTACTAAAGAATCCTTCTTTATAATTCTATAATTATAAATATCAATATTTTTACATACTATTTTTTTAGAATTTATAAAAGCATTTTGAGTAAATAATAAATCTTCAGCTACCTTAATATTTTCATTAAATAAGATATTATTACTTTTTAACATTGAAAGCTTGAACCATTTATTACATACTGATGGAGTATAATTAATCTCTGACATTTCATTAAGAGTTCCAATTTTAACTTCTTCATTTTTAAAAACTTTTTTCATATAAGGCAAACGCCATTTTCTAACATCATCAAAGCATAATATATTTCCTATAAATATATCTGCCTTTGTATTATTTAAAATACTATATATTTTTTTAAATGTATCTTTAATAATTAAATCATCACTATCTAAAAAAGTTACATATTCCCCTGTTGCAACTTTAATTCCAGTATTTCTTGCTACTCCTGGTCCTAAATTTTTTTGAGATATAAGCTTTATATTACTATATTCCTTGGAATACCTATGACAAATATCTAAAGATTTATCTGTAGAACCATCATCTATTAAAATTATTTCTATTCCTTTTAATTTTTGCTTCAATACTGATTCTATAGCCTCTTCTAAATAAGCTTCAGAATTATAAACTGGTATTATAACACTAATTTTTATCATTCTTATTCTCCAATTTTATAGTTTATATAAATTAACATCTTCAATTATATTTTTTGTATCTAAAATTAATTTATCTTTTATTGTATATAGATTTTCTTTTATATGAGTATGGGCAACCATTATAACAACTATATCTATATCATTTATAAACTCTTCAAAATCTAAATATTGATCTTTACAAACTAATTCCTTTACATATGGATCATATACTTTAATATATTCATCCTTACTATTTAATTCCTCTAACAACTGCAATGTAGGACTTTCCCTTATATCATCAATATCTTCTTTATAAGTTAATCCGTATAGCCCAACCTTAGATATATCTGTAATTTCATTTTCATTCATTATCTCTTTTATCCTATCTATAACGAATTCAGGCATAGAATCATTTACTTCTCTTGCACTTTTTATTATATTAACAGTATCTGGATAGTCTCCAACTAAAAACCATGGATCTACTGATATACAATGTCCTCCCACCCCTGGTCCTGGTTGAAGAATATTCACCCTTGGATGCTTATTTGCTATTTCTATTAACTCATAAACATTAATATTTTCTTTTCTACATATCTTAGTTAACTCATTGGCAAAAGCAATATTTATATCTCTAAAGGTATTTTCTACAACCTTACTCATTTCAGCCGTTTTTATATCAGTAACTACTATATCTCCTTTGCAGAAGCTCTTGTACAACTCTCTAACCATAATCCCAATTTCTCTATTATCAGCACCTATAGTTCTTGAGTTATTTTCTAGTTCATATACCATTTTTCCTGGTATTATTCTTTCTGGAGCATGTACTAAATGTATATCTTCTCCTATTTTAAAACCTCTTTCTTCAATTAACGGTCTTACAAATTTATCTATAGTTCCTGGTGATACAGTTGATTCTATTACAAGAATTGTACCCCTTTTACAAACTTCTATAATCTTATTAACTGCAGCTATTATATACTTTGGATCTATTTTTTTAGATTCAGATATATATGGTGTTGGAACCGTAATTATATATTTATCTGTTTCTAAATACTCAGTAGAAAATTTTACTCCCTTTTCTAAAGCCCTATTAAAAAGCTCATCTAATCCCTCTTCCTTAAAAGTAAGCACCCCACTATTTAACTTTTTTATAATATTTTTATTTAAATCTGTTCCTACTACCTCTATTCCATTTGCTGCAAACATTAGGGTTGTTGGAAGCCCTATATATCCTAAGCCTATTACATTTAGTTTACTCATATTGTATAACCTCCTAAAATACTCATATGTATTTAAATATACCTATAAGTTTTTTTATTACTTCCCTCTTTTGTTTGCTTTCTTTTCAATACAAATTATCTTGTGTTAATAAAAATACTTTGATTAAATAATCATGATTTCAAATATTTATATTTAATTACAGTAAAAAACTTCTAATATCTTTAAACTACATTAACATAAATATTTTTTCTTATTCTCTTAATTTGTTCCTGAAATTATTGTGTTATCTCCATCTCCTTGGGGATTTTCTGGATTTTCAGGAATCACCTCTTCTCCTTCATCTTCTGGATTTTCTGGATTTTCTGGATTTTCTGGCATTGGTTTTTCTAGATTTTCTCCTTCTGATATTGGTCCTTCTGATATTGGCTCTTCAGGTATTGACTCTTCTGGATTTTCTCCTTCTGATATCGGTTCTTCTGGTGTTGACTTTTCTAGATCTTCTCCTTCTGATATCGGTTCTTCCGGAGTTGGCTCTTCTAGATTTTCCCCTTCTGATATCGGTTCTTCCGGAGTTGGCTCTTCTAGATTTTCCCCTTCTGATATTGGTTCCTCTGGATTTGGATCACTAGGCTTTCTCCCTTCTTCTACCCCTTCTCCTGATGTTTCTTCCCCTTGATTAACCTCTTCTTCTACTGGTTTCTCTGGATTTGATGGTATAATACTCTCTCCTGAAGATGAATTATTATCCCCATTATTTGATGGTGAAATAAATTCTTCACCTTGTTGTATATTATTCTCTATAGGCTCTATATACTGTGGTTCATAATATTGTGGTTCATAATACTGCCATATTGGCTCTATAACTTCTTCTATCTCCTCTATAGGTTCTTCAATTCTCTCTTCCTTTGCCTTTGATTCTTGATTTTTTAGATATTCTTCATATTTTTTATTAATGTCCTTAACTATTACATTATTTTGTAAAATTCTTTTATCTATAGTTATAAATTCATCATCCTTTTTTTCTACTATATTTAAATTAGTTAGAATTTTAATATCTATAATATCCTCAAGCTTTATAAGATCATATTTAACATCCTCTATCTTTATTTCTCCATCCTTAAGACTATAATAAAAATCCTTCATAAGCTCCCTATCAATATTAGGATATTTCTCTTGAATATCTTTTGGTTTATTATTGAACTGAAGCTCATCTGATTTTAATAAATCTAAAATTAAATTTTTATACATAGACTTATATTTAATATCAGAATTAAACTCAGTATTATCTTTAGTGATTACTACATAATCTGAAATATTAAGCTTAAAATTGTCCATAAATACCTTAAAAATATCTTCTATATCAGAAGTTTTCAAAATATTTCTTATTTCATCCACTTTACCTTTATATTCTATTTGTAACTTTCCTGGATAAACTGTTCCTAACAAACTATTTTGACCTTTGGAATTTAAAATTAATATACTTTCTATTTTATTATCCTTGCATACTACAATAGCTTTATTATAAATTTTAATTTTATCTTTTTTTAATTTAAAGCTTCCACTATAATTCTGAAGATATATCTTCCCTGTTGGAAGTATTAATCCTATTAAAATACAAGCTATTGATGAAACTATTACTATTCCATTCTTTTTATTATGTTTCTTTATTTCTTTTGTAATATTTTCAGCTTCCAGATTAACTTTTGACCAAATGTTATATGGTATATATCCTTTATTCTCAACTAAATAATTCAAATAACTTTTAGCTGTAAATAATGAAGCAATTCCTGTTACTACAAAGTTACTAAAAAAACAAAATGGAACCTTAATAATAAAGAAATTTAAGCCTTGAAATAATGCTATAAACATTGCTGTTTCATATCTTTTTCTTACTAAAGATGGCAAAAATCCAAAGGCAATTGTACTTATATCTATATTATAAAAAACATTTTTTATCTTGTTTTTATTGTTAATTAAAAGTACTCTCTTTATTATCCTTCCTTTTGGAATAAAATCCTTTAAACTCTTATCTACAAGTTTAAAATCTTTTAGCAATGAATGATCTTGATTTTTTAAGGTTTCTCTTTTATATTCTGCTCTTTCTTCTTCGGTCATTTTATTTATCTTATTTATATAATCCTGATACTTTGGTGCAACCTCAGCTATATCCCCAAACTCCTTAAGAACTCCATATTCAAGCCACATAGCCTTATTACAAAAAGTCTTAACCTGCGCTAAAGAATGACTAACAAAAAAAATAGTCTTACCTTTTTCTTTAAATTCATTCATTTTATCTAAACATTTTTGTGTAAATGTTGGATCACCTACTGACAAAGCTTCATCTATCACTAATATATCTGGATTAGTGTAAACAGAAATAGCAAAACCTAACCTTGATCTCATCCCACTAGAATATGTTCTAATAGGTTGATTTATAAATTCTCCTACATCTGCAAAATCTATAATATCTTGCTTTATTTCCTCTATCTCATTTTTCTTATATCCCATCATTAAGGCTTTAACTTCTATATTTTCTATACCTGTTAGAAAATTATTCATTCCAAGGCCTATGGCAATAAGGGAAGCCTCCCCATTAATAGTTATCTTTCCTTTAGTAGGCATAGATACACCACCTAAAATATTAGATAGTGTTGATTTTCCTGAGCCATTAAGTCCAAGAAGGCCTACAACTTCTCCTTTTTTGACCTTAAAGGAAATATTTTTCAGTGCATAAAAGGTTTTCCCTGCACCTTTAGGTAAAATTAAATCTAATAGCTTTTGCTTAGGATTATCATACATTTTATATCCTTTACTTATATTTTCAGCTATTACTGAATACTCCTTTTCCTCCATTGTCATATCTCCTATCTGTTATACTAAATCTGAGAATCTATCTCTAAATTTCATATGAATTATAGCTCCTATTAAAATCATAACTATAGTTACTATCCAATAATATATTGTTGATTTAATATCTTCATAGAACCACTTATTATATAAAAAAGTATTTCTAAATCCTTCAATAATATATATAAATGGATTTAACCTTATTATAAATAATACAGTTTGATTTAAATTAATAGTTGTCCATAAAATTGGAGTTAAATAAAACATAAATCTTACAATAGTTCCTATAATTCTATTTATATCTCTCATAGCCATAACTAAGGCTGAAAGTATAAGCGCCAAACCAATTAATAGTAATGTTGCTGCTAAAATATAGTATGGTATTTGTAGATAATAAATAGTTGCTTTATATCCATTAGTTACATAAATAATAATCATTATGAAAATTAATGGTATAGTGCTTAATAGTTGTGTAATTATTGTATATGTTGGAATAATACTTGTTGGAAATCTCATCTTTGTTATAATAGAAGTTTTTCCATATATAGATGAAGCTCCTGAAGTAATTCCTTTACTAATATAAAACCACGGTATCAAGCCTGCTAGCATCCATAACAAGAAAGGATGTCCATCTACAGGCCTTCCATTTCTTAAGCCTATTCCAAATACAAACCAATATACTCCTATTTGAGATAATGGGTTTAATATTATCCATAAAGCACCTAAATATGTGTCTCTTAATGGCGTTATAAAATCATACCAAGATAGCTTATTAATCTTATAAATATTATCTAAATGTTCTTTTAAAATAAATATTAAACTTTTCATACTATACACCTATATTAATATCGTTATCTACAAATATTTCCTTTGGTTCTAATAAATCATCATATATTTTTACAAACTTTACTTTTTCATTATTCCAATTATATTTTTCCCTAGCTGGAACACAGTTATCCTTAAACATCTGATGAAGTTCTTTATTTTCAATCATTTCATTAACAGCTGCTGCAATCTCCTTTGGATTATGTGAATCTACAACTATTCCAATTTGCTCTTCTTGTACTACCCTTTTAATTTCTGGAAAATTACATGCAACTATTGGCACCTTACTCATCATATATTCATAAAGCTTATTAGAACATGCTGAGTAATGATTAAAACAAACATTATTTAATACTTGAAATCCTAAATAAGCATTAGCCGTATAATACTTTAATTCATCTACTGGTACCTTATTTAAAAATCTTACTTTATCATTTAAATTTCTATCATTAACCATCTTAATTATTTCTGGCTTTAGTTTTCCATCTCCTATAAATACAGTAATTCCATCCTTAAAGTCAGAAATAGCTTCAACTATCTTGTCTAATCCTCTACCTATTTGTATTCCACCTTGATATAATAAAATTGGCTTATCCCTTTGTATATCTAACATAGAATACATATCATATTTATTTTCAATAGAATCATCCTTAGTATTAAAAGGATAATTGTGTATTATATATGGTAATTTTATTTTATATAAATTTCTTACATATTCTGCTCTTGTTTTATTAGTCATTATCATAATATCTATAAATTTTATTAAGAACTTTTCTATATAATATGCACTTCTCCCATATCCTGTTCTAGAACTTTGAATTTCATGAGAATCATATATTAATAACCTTCTTTTTAATATTTTGCTACATACTAATCCTTGTGGAAGTGTGTTTAAATCATTGCTATGGTAGGCATCAGCATTAAATTTTAATCCTTCTATTATCATCATTAAAAATATATGACTCTTAACTAAAAAGCCTCTAACCTTTTTAAGACTCATAATAAACATAAATAATAGTAATATCCCTGCAACTATTGGATTAAAATAAAATAACAATCCTATTATTAAAGCAATTGGTATAAATAAATATTTTCTTACCTTAATTATTCTTATTATCTTATTAATTAATAAAATATACTTAGGATATCTACTAACTCTTACAATATTAAAACCATCTCTATTATCTATCTTCTTTAAATTCTTATCATTGGAATCATGGATAGCAATAAGCTTAACATCATACCCCTTTTCAGCTAAGGCTGAACATTCTCTAAGAACCCTAGCATCATTCGTGAAATGATTCCATACGAACATTCCTATCTTCTTTGACATAATCACTTCTCCTAATAACACTCTCTATTAAATCTGTATATTTTTCAAAATTATCCTCAGTACAAAAATTATCAATACAGTATTTGGTACAATTCTCTGTATATACTTCCTGTAATTTTTTATCTTTATATATTTTATTTATAGCTTTTGCCATAGATTTATAATCATCTGGTTCAACAACTATACCTGTATTGCTTTCCTTTATAACCTGAGCTGCATACCCTTCAACTCCTGCAACTATAGGGATTCCAACTCCCATATAATCTATTATTTTGCCTGGTATAACTAAATCAAAGGCACTATCCTTTCTAAGATGTGCTAAAGCAATATGAGACTTTGCAACCTCCTCAACAATCTTATTTTTAGGCATAGGATCATAAACCTTAATATTTTTTAATTCATATTCCTCTATTAATTTTAAGATTTTCTCCCTTTCTACCCCTGTGCCAATAATCTTAAACTCTAAGTCGTTAACATGTTTTAAAAATCTAGCTGCCTTAACTATGGATTTTATATTTTGAGGTAGTCCAATTATTCCTGTATAAATAACTGTAAATTTTTTATTTTTATTTATATTATTTTTTATTTCGCTGTATTTCTTTATTTCATATCTTTGAAGCCCATTTGGAATAAAAACTATTTCTTTATTATAATTTTTGTTAATTAAATATTCCCTAAATCCATAGCTATTAATAATAATAGAGTTGCTAAATTTTAGTATTGTTTTTTCCATTATATATGCAATTTTTAACATAAACTTGCTTTTTCTGAATAATCCTATATTCTTTAAACATTCAGGCCATAAATCCCGTATATCTAAAATAAATTTACATCTAAATCTAAACTTAGCTATTATTCCAACAATAGCACAAAATGGTGATGGAATAGTTGCAATAACCATATCATATCTACTTTTTCTAAAAATAACTGAATATACACTCTTAATCAAAAAAAATATATACATATATAATCTAGTAAAGAAATTAGCACTTCTTTTTATACTACTTCCCTTAACTCTAGTTATTCTAGAATTTTCATATAACTCTTTTTCTTTTTCCAAATCCCTATAGTCATCATTAATATATATTTCTTTGTTAGGATAAGAGGGCTCTGATGTAACTACATCAATTAAATATCCTTGCTTTTTTAGAATCATTACTAGCTTAGTTATTCTATTCGCACCACTACCTATTTCTGGATAAAAAACTTCAGATATTATTAAAATCTTTTTTTTATTAATATCCATCCTCTAAATTTATCTCCTAAATACTATATTTTATAAATATTTTATTAAAACTATTTTTTAAAAGTGACTATATAAATAGTTTTAATGAAATTTTTATTCATAACTAAATGTTAAATTTTGTTAATTAACATTGTTATTATATCACTATTTAAATTCTATTTCTATAAACTTTTGTAATTTTATTGATTAATTTCCATTTTATTATAATTTTATTTATATTTTTTTATTTTAATTGTAATTTTAATCTTATGATAAGTGATATATATAAATCTCTATAAAAATCATAATATTTTATATATAAAATTATTAAATTAATATAGTATGCCTTAAACTTAAAAACAATTTTTAGAAATAAATTTTATTAAACATAAAAAAGATGACTTCTTTAAAATTTAGAACTCATCTTTTAAATTAAATATTATATTTTTATTATTTCCTATTATTCCTTTAATCCTTTTTCCACCTTCCCATGAATATGTGTATCTATCATAAATTAATGGATTTTCTATTTCATCGTAAGTTATTTCTTTTCCGTCATAGGATGTTAACTTATCTTTCCAATTCGGATCATTATAAGAGTAATTAATTGTTTTAGTTGCAGTTCCTAATATTCCTGTAGTGTAAGCATATTCATTTTTAGATAATATGTTACCTCCAGCATTATACTCATAAGTTATTGTTTTATTTAAATTTCTCTCATAGATTTAGTTTTACCCAAAGATTTATAATATGTGCTTCTGGCTACTCCTAGGCTTGTATACATAGTCTTAATATCATAATTACTTTTATTACTATCTATAAATTCTATTACTTTATCTAATTTTTTGTTGCAAATATAGCCATAGTTTTTTTTAATTTTGCACTACCATATTCACTAATTGACTCTGCTAAGCTCATTCCTAGATTATAGTTTACTATTATATTTCTAATATTATTATTATTTTTTTGTATTATTTTAATATAATTAATTCTTCTAATTTTTAAGTTAATATTTCATTATTATCTCCATCTAATATTTAAATTTAATTTTTCTATAGTACTTCTTAAAATAAATCTGTTATATATAAAATTTTATATATGATGTTTGTATAATATATTTCATTTAAAAAACTTAATTATAAAATTCTTCAATATTTATTTAATAAACGGCTTATTCTTATTTAGCTTATAAGGAAAAAAGTTGAATTTAAATTGTAATTGATAGAAAATATATAATACTTTTTATTTTATAATTTTTAGATTATACTATTTATAGTTATAATTGTCTTTTTAGGAGGTATAAAATTGGAAAATAAAATTAAATTAATATGTATCGATATGGATGGTACATTACTTAATAATAACCATGAAATTTCTAAAGAAAATAAAGAGGCATTAAAAAAAGCTAGAGATTTAGGTGTAAATATTGCTATTACAACTGGTAGATTATTTAATTCAGCTAGATACTATTCGGATTTAATAGGAATTAATACAGCTGTTATTGCTTCAAATGGAGCTTATATAAATACTAATTATAATAAAAAACCACTTTTAGAAGTTCCCTTATCTAAAGATATGATTATAAAAATATATAAAATAGTTAGCAAATATGGTCTTTTCCCAAATTTCAATAGCCATAATACTGTTCTTAGAGAAAATCCTATTGAAGATACTCATGCTTATTATATTATGAATAAAGGTTTATCTGGAGATAAAAAAATTAAATTTATAGTTGATGCAGATACATTTGAAAAAACTTTATTAGAATTTAAAGATAATATTTATAAATGCATAGTAATCGAGGATGGTGAAAATAAGGATAATCTTTGGGCTGCTAAAAAAGAATTAAAAGAAATATTTGGTAATAAACTTCATATTGTTAGCTCTGGCAATAATAATTTTGAAGTAATGCTTGGTACTGTATCTAAGGGGAATGCTGTTGAATTCTTAGCAAAAGAATTAAGTATTAGTCCAAGTGAAGTTATGTGTATTGGCGATTCTGAAAATGACTTATCTATGATAGAATTTGCTGGAGTTGGAGTTGCTATGGCAAATGCTCTTGATTCAGTAAAAGCTACTGCTGACTATATTACTGATACAAATAATAATTCAGGAGTTGCCAAAGCTATAGAACATTTTGTTTTAACATAATGAAAAGAACTATTCTTTATTTAATTTATCAATATTGAATAGCATAATAAATAAGTAATACCCTTATTCAATGTAATACTATATAATTAATATTTTATTCAATGTAATAATATATGATTAATTAGCATTTTATTTAATGTAATTATACATAATAAATTTACAATATTATGTTATTTTATTGATTGATATTTTTACTTAATATAATAAATTTATATTTAAATTTATTTTTCTATTTAATTTTAAATAATTTTCTAACTAATTTATTAAAATATCATTCTTTAAAATTTGATTTAAATATTATTATAGAAATCTGATATAAATATTTTTTATAATTTATTTAATATTATTTTATATAATTAATACTATCTTGATATTAAATATAATTAATAATAAATAAAAACTCCCAAAATCGGGAGTTTTTATTTATATAATTCTTCAAATTAAAGTTTGTATATTTTTTCTCTATTATTAACAACATTCTTTGTTGCATTTCTTGTATCGTAAATTACTTTTGCTCTATTTACAATTTCTTCATAATCATAAACGCTATGACCTGTAGTTATAACTACTATATCAGCTTCATCTATTACTTCTTTCCAGTCTGTTGAATAATAAGTCTTTTCTTTGTATTTAGCTGTAGCACAGAATGGATCATTAACTATAACTTCTGCACCATTCTTTTCTAATAATTCTATTACTTTAAATGATGGTGATTCTCTATAGTCGTCTATATCATTCTTATATGCTAATCCCATAACTAAAACCTTTGAACCATTTAAAGCCTTCTTTTCTTTGTTTAGTATCTTCATTATATTATCTAAAACAAAGTCTGGCATAGAATCATTTATCATACCTGAAGTTTCTATAAGTTGTGTATGATAATCATACTCCTTAGCTTTCCATTCTAAGTAGAAAGGATCTAATGGGATACAGTGTCCACCAAGTCCTGGACCTGGATAGAATGGCATAAATCCATATGGTTTAGTTTTAGCTGCATCTATAACTTCCCATACATCTATTCCCATTCTATTACAAAGAATAGCCATTTCATTTGCTAAACCTATATTTATATTTCTAAAAGTATTTTCAAGAATCTTTTCCATTTCAGCTACTGCTGGTGAAGAAACTCTATGTATTTCTCCTTCTAATACATTTTCATATAATGCTGCTGCGATTTCTGTACAATCTTCAGTACATCCACCTACAACCTTTGGAGTATTTTTAGTATTATAATGCTTATTACCTGGATCTACTCTTTCTGGTGAGAATGCTAAGAAGAAATCTTCTCCACATTTTAATCCACTCTTTTCAAGTATTGGCTTTAATACTTCTTCTGTTGTTCCTGGATATGTAGTACTTTCAAGTATTACAATCATACCTTTATGAAGATATTTAGCAACATTTTCTGTTGATTTTACTACATAAGATAAATCTGGTTGCTTATATAAATCAAGTGGAGTTGGAACACAAATACATACTGTATCTACATCATTTATAAAGCTAAAATCAGTAGTTGCTCTTAATGTTCCCTTTTGTGTTAATTCACTTAATTCTGAATCAACAACGTCTCCAATATAATTTTCTCCTCTGTTTACCATATCAACCTTTTGATTTTGAACATCAAAACCAATAGTTTCATATCCTGCTTTGGCCTTTTCTACTGCTAATGGTAATCCTACATATCCTAATCCAACTACACCAACTTTTGCAGTTTTATTATTAATTTTATTTAATAATTCATTTTTTAAAACTGACATTATTCGTCCTCCTATGACTAATAAAATACTCTATTTTATTTTGCTTATAATATATTCAACTTGTTCATTTGTTAATTCCGGATAAACTGGAATAGCAAAAGTTCTATGTGATAAATACTCTGCTACTGGCATATCGCCTTCTTTATAACCTAAATTAGTATAGCATTTTTGAAGATGTAATGGTACTGGATAATATACTCCAGTAGCAATTCCAGCTTCTTTTAATTTTGCAATAACTTCTTCTCTATTTTCAGATTGTAATATGTACATATGATATACATGCTCTACGTAATCTCTTGATACCGGAGTTACTAAATTACTATTCTGTAATGCTTCATTATAAGCTTTTACTATCTCTCTTCTTCTTGAATTCCATTTATCTATTTCTTTTATTTTTATATTTAATATTGCTGCTTGAATAGCATCTAACCTTGTATTATATCCTATTAAGTAGTTGTAATATTTAAGAGGATTGTATACTGTATCATTTGCATCTTCAGCCTTCTTAACTTCCTCTTCTATATTATTAATTAAATTATATGCTTTTTGCCCATTTTCTCCACTTCCATGAGTTCTAAGAGCTCTAGCTATAATAGCTATTTCATCATTATCTGTAACTATTATTCCACCATCGCCTGCACATCCTAGGTTCTTTGTTGGGAAGAATGAAAAACAAGCTACATCTCCTAGTGATCCTATTTTTCTATCTTTATATTTTCCTCCTATAGCTTGACAAGCATCTTCTATTACCATTAAATTATGTTTCTTAGCTATTTCATTTATTTCATCCATATCCGCACTTTGACCGAATATATGAACTGGCATAATAGCCTTAGTTTTTGATGTTATTTTTTCTTCTATTTTAGTTACATCTATATTGAAAGTTTCCTTATTAACATCTACAAATACTGGAGTTGCTCCTACTGCTGATATTGCTTCAGCTGTTGCAAAAAAAGTAAATGGAGTAGTTATAACTTCATCTCCCTCACCTATTCTCATAGCCTTTAAAGCTAATACTAAGGCATCAGTTCCATTTCCAACTGATATAGCATGTTTAACCCCTATATAATTTGCAAATTCTTTTTCAAAATCTAATACTGTTTTGCCCATTATATAATTAGCTGATGATAAAACTTCTAAAGTAGCTTTATTTAATTCATCTGCTAATGATTCATATTGAGCTTTTAAATCTATTAAAGGTATATTCATAGTTATACGCTCCTTTTTCTTATTTGTATAAAACTAACATTAATATTTTACCACAATTATTAATATATACAAACTTTTTTAATTTAAATTATTTGCCTATTAAGTAAGAAAATATTATTAATATAATAAGGTTTCCTAGAATTATTTTTTAGGCTGTCTTATTGACAGCCTAGGTATATTTTATATAAATCCAATAAATTTATCCATTAATTTCTTTAACTAATTTTACTACATTATTGGCAATGTACTCTGCATCTTCTAATGATAGTTTACTATAAACTGGTAGTGATATTTCATTAGAATATTGAGCATATGCATTTGGATAATCTTCTATTTTATATCCTAAGTTTTTATATAAAGTAAACATAGGTAATGGCTTAAAATGAACATTTGTAGATATTCCATTCTCTGCTAATCTTTGAATAAGTAAATTTCTTTTCTCTTCATTAAAACCTTTTATTCTTAATGCGTATACATGGTATGAAGTTTCTGTTCCTTCACCGTATTCAGTCATAGGTATAATAGCAAAGTCTTCTTTCTCTAGTATTTCTGTATATGTTTCAAATATTCTCTTTCTATGCTTTAGCATATCTTCATATCTAGTTAATTGTGCTCTACCTATAGCAGCATTTATATCTGTCATATTACATTTGAATCCATCTGTAACTATATCATACTCCCAGGCTCCAGCTTTCATTTTTGATAATGCATCTTTAGACTGACCATGTAATGCTGTAAACTTAAAATCTTGATAAATATTTTCTCTTCCATCAAAATTATTATCATTATATGTTATAGCTCCACCTTCTGCAGTTGTAAAGTTTTTAACTGCATGGAATGAAAACGCATGGAAATCTCCTTGAGCTCCAACTCTTTTCCCTTTATATGTTGCTCCAAAAGAATGAGCTGAATCAACTAAAATAATAATATCTTCTCTATTTATTTCTTTTAATATTTCCTTTATTTTATCATAATCACAAGGCAAACCTGCAAAATCTACTGGCATTATCACCTTAGTCTTTTCAGTTATTAATCCCTTTAACTTATCATAATCCATAAAAAATGAATCCTTAGCTAAATCACAAAATACAGGTTTTATTCCTCTATGGAGTGATACACTAGCTGTTGCTGTATATGTATATGGAGTTGTTATTACTTCATCTCCTTCTTTTATATCAAGAACTTTAAGCACTAACTCCATTGCTGCTGTTGCACTATTTAAGCCTACAGCCTTATTAGCCTCACAATACTCTGCAAGCTCTTCTTCAAACTTAGCTAATGTTGGTCCTGAAGTAATCCAACCTGACTTTAGAACTTCTATTACTGCATTAATTTCTGATTCGCTTATATCTGGTGGTGAAAATGGTATAATCTTCGCTTTCTCCATTGTTTTCAATCCTTTCACAATCTTTTAACTATATTAAATTATATATTTATAGATATTAAAGTTCAATAATCATTTGTGAATTTAAAATTAATAATTATATAGTATTTTACTTGATATTATAATTTAACATATAAAAAAGCTACGGATTATAACTCCATAGCTTTTTTCTTTTATTGTGTTCTACTTAATAAGTCTTTTAAATTATTAACTGCTACACTAGAAACTACTCCTCCAACTTGTACTATCTTATTAGTAGTTTTTTCTTTTAACACAGATTTTTGTGTGCTAGTTAAATCATATCCTGTTAATACTACTGGGGAATTGCTAAGTGCTGCAACTGGTCCTGCTGTTAATGCATCTATTAAAGTCCCACCTTCAGTAACATAAACCTTTTCTATTACATCACCATAAAACTTTTCTATAACCTTAGCATTAGTTTCGTATCTTGTTGCTCCACCCAATCTATTTCCAGATATATTTTGCTTAGTAATTGAATTTATACTATTTAATACTGTATTGCTTACAACACCTGTTCCACCTACAATATATGCATTATTTAAGCTTTCGCCTTTAAGAAAACTATATACACTTGATGGTATGCTGTTATTATTAACTAACAATATAGGCATTTTTTCTCTGCCTGAAACTGGTGATATTGAAAGAGCATCTGCTTCTCCATAACCATAGGCTATTATTATATTTGAAACATCATACATATTTTTATCTATATACTTAGCTACACTTAAAGCTGTTTCATATCTTGTTGCTCCACCTAATCTTGTTATTTTAGTTATTCCTAGACTCTTTAATTGTGTTTCAATACTTTTACTAACTACACCTGTTCCACCAATAATTATTACGTCTTTAGCTCCAAGTCTCTTTATTTCTTGTTTAGTTGCTTCTGGAATCTCACTAGTTTTTACTAATAAAATTGGTGCTTCATAATATGATGCTATTGGTGTTGCTGTTAATCCATCTGCTAATGCTCCACCATTAGCAATTACTACAGTTTCTGATGAATCAAATGAACTTTTACTTAATTCTACAGCTGTTTTATATCTATCTGATCCATATTCCTTTTCTACTTGTGGTATATATGAATTAATTAATTTTATATTGCTAGCCTTTATATATCCTTTTGTATTCCAATCATAATTTCCACTGAATTTATTCTTTTCTCCACCACTTCCTACAGCAGTAGTTCTTTCAGGATATATTTCATAACACTCACTTCCACTTATAGTAACCTTCTGAAGATCAGATATTACAAATGGTGTATTAGTATATGCTGCATATTGATTCTTATTGCTAGTTACATTATAAAGTAAACTTCCATTTTTAGTTACAACTGTATTATTTGTAGTAGCCATTCCTATTTGATTAGAATTAGTATCCTTTAAATTTGAATTCCCATTTGAAAGATACTTATCTATTTCATAGGCATAAGCTGCTGCTTTCTCTCCCCAGTATGGATCTGATGCATACTTTACATTTGCTCCGCCATCCTTATTTCCTAAATATCCTCCATAGTATCTCCAATCAGCTGGATCTGCATATCCTCTTGAAATATAGTTTTTTGCAAAATCTACAACTGAATCTGTTGGAGTAGCAAAAGATGATGCTGATTCTCCTGGTGAAGCATCATAAGCCTGTAATCCAAATAGGTTATTTTTAGATTTAGCTATTTCTGAATTACCATATCCTGATTCATTTATAGCTATTCCTAAAGCTAATATAGCATTTACTCCATATTTTGTTTCTACATCCTTAAATGCTTGTCCTAAATTATATAATTTAGATGACTTCCCTATACTAGAATGATTGTTTAGATAACTATTTAAATTTGATGCAGAGTAAACAGTTTTGCTTCTAAATGGTAGATATAAATAGTATAAGTAATATGGATTACTACTATTTATAGAATTTTTTCTAACTCCTGCCTTATAATCATTAATAAGTGTATTTAAAGCATTAGTTATACTTGTTTGTTTTGTATGGTCATATTTATAAAAATACTGTCCATCATAACTTAAATATCTAACACCTTCACTTAAATATGTTGGAGCCTTTCCTAACACCTTGCTATATCCAGTATTACCAACTAAATCATAACTAATAAAGTGTACTAGCTCTCCATTTTTAACTGTATAGTAACTTGGATTTTTAGCTTGGTTAAGTGGCACAACTACCATATCATATGTTCCTGAAGCTGAATTATTGTTTAACCAACCTGTTACTCCACTTATCATAACCTTTGCTGATGTACCAGACATATCTAATATAGGTGCATCATCCATATAGCCTTGGTTAACATAAGTTATAGCATTTGTTCTAGCTGCATCACTATAAATATTTACATTTCCTGCTGTATATTTAGAATCTACATATCTAAGCACTCTAGCCATTTGATTAGTTGAATAAACTACTTTACCACTTGCATTTATTACTGCTGGTTGTTGTGATTCTTCTAGCGCATCTACTGAAATACTATTAGCTGCATTTATTGCAATATTAATATCATTATATGAATCTAAAAATTCATAACTTCCATCTGCATTTGCAATTGTTAATTCATAGTTATCTTTAGTCATTGGTACTAATACCTCTAAATTTTCAACTGCTTCTGCCTTTAACCTGAACTCTTCTCTTTCATATTCTTCTTGAGAGTCTATTTTTGAAGAATATAAACCATAAGTTGCTAAAGAATTGTTTTCTTCCTTAACCTTTGTATATGTATTTCCTCTTAACTTAGAATTATCTTCTGTAGATTCATCTGTCTCTTCATTATCTGTATTACTACTTTTTTCTGAATCTTTTTCTGTTATGCTTATAATAGAATCGTCTTGAGAATCTTCTTCAACTTTATTGTCAATTACTAAAGCTTCTTCTTCAGCTGCACTTTCTTCTGAATTACTATTTTCTACAGCGTCATCATTAATATTATCATTAACTTCCTCATTAATACTATTATTAGCTTCATTTTCTTCTACATTTTCATCTTGAGAATAATTTGCATCTATTACTATATCTGTTGTTTCGTTTATTGTACTTTCTTTAATAATTTGACTTTTATTATTTGACATAGCTTGTACATTTACATTAGGTATAATAAATGCAATTAACAATATTTGCGCCACTATCCTTTTTATTTTCTTTAATGACACCATTACACCTCCTTCTTCCATTATAGATTAGCAATTTCTCCTTTTTATTTCAACCTTTTTTCTTTCAAAATACCAGTTTGTATATTTTTTAATAATTTTTTAATATTTTTAAATATTTTTATTTTTGAAATATTTCGAAAAAGACTACCATATTCGGTAGTCTAATTATATTACTCTTCACTTTTGCCAACACCTGAAAGTATTAAACCTTTATTATGATCTAAAGCCCAGTTAATACCCCAGTCATTTTGGAATATAAGAATATTTCTGTCTTTAAAGTCCTTAACTCTCTTAGCATCAGATGTTAAGTTTAACTTATCCATATCTATATCTTTATTTTCTATCCATCTTACATATCTAAATGGAAGTCTATCCATCTTTATGTCAACATTATATTCATTTTTTAATCTATACTCTAAAACTTCAAATTGAAGTACCCCAACAACTCCAACTATTATTTCTTCCATACCAACAAATGATTCTCTAAATACTTGGATTGCTCCTTCTTGTGCTATTTGAGTAACTCCTTTTACAAATTGCTTTCTCTTCATAGTATCTACTGGTCTAACTCTAGCAAAGTGTTCTGGTGCGAAAGTAGGAATACCTTCAAATTTGAATTTCTTTGATGCTGAGCATAGAGTATCTCCAATTGAGAATATACCTGGATCAAATACCCCAATTATATCTCCTGCATATGCTTCTTCTACTATTTCTCTATCTTGAGCCATAAATTGTTGTGGCTGAGAAAGTTTAATCTTCTTACCACCTTGCATATGATATACATCTGCACCTTTTTCGAATTTTCCTGAACAAATTCTCATAAAGGCAATTCTATCTCTATGAGCTTTATTCATATTTGCTTGAATCTTAAATACAAATGCAGAGAAGTTTTTATCAAATGGATCTATTTCTCCAACATTTGATTGCCTTGGAAGTGGTGCTGTAGTCATATCTAAGAAGTGCTCTAAGAATGGCTCTACACCGAAGTTAGTTAAAGCTGATCCAAAGAATACTGGCGTTAATTCTCCAGTTCTAACTTTTTCTAAATCTAATTCATCTCCAGCTATATCTAGAAGCTCTATATCCTCCATTAATTTATCATGAAGAGCCTCTCCTAAGATTTCTCTAAATCTCGGATCATCTACTGCACCTTCAACAGCGTCTACTGCACTTTGTCCGTGATTTCCAGCAGAGAAAGCAATGATTCTGTTATTATCTCTTTCATAAACTCCTTTGAACTCTTTACCTGAACCTATTGGCCAGTTCATTGGGTATGTTTTTATTCCAAGCTCATTTTCTATTTCTTCTAATAATTCAAATGGATCTTTAGCTTCTCTATCCATCTTATTTACAAATGTAAATATAGGCATTTCTCTTAATGATGCAACATGAAATAGCTTTCTTGTTTGATCCTCTATACCTTTTGCCCCATCTACAACCATAACTGCACTATCAGCAGCCATAAGTGTTCTATAAGTATCTTCTGAGAAGTCTTGGTGACCTGGCGTATCTAATATATTTATACAATGTCCTCTATAATTAAATTGCATAACTGATGAAGTAACCGAAATACCTCTTTGCTTTTCTATTTCCATCCAGTCAGATACTGCATGAGTTGAAGCCTTTCTTGCTTTAACTGAACCTGCTAATCTAATTGCTCCACCATATAATAAGAACTTTTCTGTTAATGTTGTTTTACCAGCATCTGGGTGAGATATAATAGCAAAGGTTCTTCTTTTTTCTATTTCTCTTATATAATCTGCCATGGACTTTTCCTCCTTGAAATTTGTAGTAAATTTACTTTAGTTAATCTCTATTTCTCTAGTAATCCATTATACTCTCGGATTAAAAAAAATACAAGATAATGTGCATTTTAAAAGAAAAGCTGACTTCCATAAAATACAGAAATCAGCCTTTATTATTCTCTTTTAAGTCTATATATTGATTCTAGTCATTACTAATACTAGCATATATTAATTTTCAACTTCAGTTATAACTAAATTATCTAAAACAAAGTCTGTTTCACCCATAGAACCTGAACCTGCTTTATCTTTATCTTCATATAATCCAATCCAAGTTTGTCCAGTTTCACTACCTACAACTTGCATTTTTACATGTTTTGTTTCTCCTTGTGCTGCTTCTAAATACTCTTCTTCTATTGGTTTTGAATAATTTGCCCCATCTCCAATAACCATAGCATATGCTTTATCTGGACCTGACTGATAATCAAATTCTACATTATAAACCTTACCTGCTTCAAATCTAAAGTTTTGTGGTAATGTTTGATATATTATTCCTGTATTTGCTCCATGATGCTTTAATGACCAATTTCCATCAATAACATCATCAATTACTCTATTTTGCCATCCTGCTTGAGTAAATGGTTCATTTTTTTGTGATAAATGTGTTACAGGATCTGATATACCTTGAGCTGGTCCTAATACAAATGGATATAAGCCTTGTACTACTGTTTCAAAATCCTGCTTAAAGCTTCCATCTTCTTGGAAGTTATTTAATTCTTTTTCCACTATACGAATATCATCAATATAGCTACTACCTTCCCCTGCAGCTCTTGATAATTTTATTGTAGCTGTATCGCTTTCTGCCACAAATGAAACTTGCATACGTTGCATCTTACTTCCATTTTTAGGATCACATTGAACATAATTATTTAATATTGATGCTTCTACATAATTAGATACAATCTTATCTCCTGCATCAACTTCAATGCTTGCTTTTGCATTACTATTATTTTCAACATATACCTCAGCTACATAATGTTCACCTTTTGTTAAACCTGAAATTGTAGTTGATACTGAAACATCTTCTGAAGGATTATTAAATGCTAATCTTTGATCTCCTGTATTAGCTTTTTCTACTACAACAGCCTCATTATCTATATCTCCAGCCCATACATCCTCTGATAATTTTTCTCCTGCTGCATAACTATTAAAACCAGGATCTACAACATAATTATATTCACCAAAATTATTTTTTAATTCTTTAATTTCTGCATTTTTAACTAATACATAAGCTGTAACTTCTTTTGCCTCTAAAATTATTTGTCCATTATTTACAGGAATAGTTACTTCATTAACACGACCTTGATCTGATAATTCATACATTACAATACTTTCAAGATTTGTCCACCCTTCTGGTAAATCCCATTCAGATTTTCCACCATCTAAATTCCAATGATATAGCTTCTCTGAACCATCCTCATCAGTCCATGGTAATAAATATTTTACATCATTTAATACTACCTTATCATTTAAAGTAATTATACGCTCAATATTAGTATCATTTCTTTGTTCTTCATTTCTTGTTACAACTACTATATCTCCATCATCATTTTTTAAAGTTATTTGTTTTTCATGATTTCCTACTGGTGATTCTCCTTCTTCGTAATTTTCCCAATCTATTACGTAATAATGTTGTAAGAACTTAGTAGGTAAATTTTCATTAAATGTTTGTTTAATATATTCATTAAAGTCTTTATTTCCTTGCCATCCTTCAAAGCCATATAATCTATAGCCACCTAATAATGGATTATCTGCAGTTCCACCAAACTCTGGATAATTTAATACTTGTGAGTCTCTTTGATCATTTCTGATAAAACGAATAATATCACTATTAAATCCTTTTGAAGTTTTTCCACCATAAACAGCATCTGTTGACCAGTGTTGCCATGTTGAATCGTATTCTCCTTGACCACTGAACTCCGTTGTAAATCTCCAACCTAAAGAATTTATTTCATCTGCAATTTGTCTAGTTTCCCATGCATCTTGATACCATACATCTAAATATATAAAATCCATATTATCTTTACGACTTTCAGCATCCTTTAAAATTTCTTCTCTTGTTGCAAGAACCTCGCCTTGTGAGTCCTTAACTGCTTCTGGCCAATCTAAAGTGAAAAAGTTTGTTCCATTAATACGATCATACAATTGAACTAAACGTTTCCATCTAGCTTGAGAAGACAAATCCCAAAGCTTATCTATAACTTTTGATTGATCAAGCCATCCCCAACCATTTGTAATTGGCTTTTGTAACATACTTTCATTAAAGGAAGCTGCTTCTGGATAAATTTCTTGAGCATTAATATGAATACCTATTTCTGTATTATAATCATGAGCAATCTTAATTAAATCTTGAAAATCTTCAACTCCACCTTCACGTTCTGCTATATCTGCATATTCTGAGTTAGCTGAGTCATGCCCTTCATTTCCATATCCCTTTAACATAACTGATTGTGGAAGTCCATCTGTTGCAAGATATACCTTTTTAATATTATCAGCTGTGGTTAAGAATGGATTTGGTGCCATACTAGCAAAATTCATGACTATACGATAGTTAACCATATCTTTAATTACTTCTGATCCATAAGGAATATTCATAATATCACGGAAGGCTAATGCTCCATCATTCCAATCAATATCTCCATCTTTATTTTCATCTGATGCTATAGCTACTTTAACAACTGGTAATTCACTTATTGGATAATCTTCATAGTTTTCTGCTTTACTTTGAGCATTCTTATCACCTAATTCATAGTACCATGGCGCACTTGTAAGGCTAATTGTATCTGCACCATTATTTCTAATAATACGCTTGTCCCCTTCAGCCTCTGAATTACTATAAAGACCTGCACTTAGCTTTCCATTAGTTAAAAATGCATATAAATATCCATTACTTTCTGATGGAATAAAGCTATCTCCAAAATCAATAAAAGAATCTCCACTAACTGTTGTAGTTGTTGAAGCTTGTGCACCTGCAAAATTTGCACCTTCTTCTACTGAGTCTATAGTTAATAAATTTAATCCAGGAACATCAATAGTTGCAATTTTAGAACACCCTTCTTCTTTATTGATTTCTATTATTTCCCAAGCTAAATCATTTTCATTAACGCTAATTTTAACTTTCATTTCTAAGTCTAAACTACTTTCTTTATCTTCAATATCCATTTTATATATTCTTGAATTAGTAGTAGTTTCTTCAACTTTAACTGTTGGTTCAATAACTTTTCCATTAATAGCTATAGTTTTAAGTTGTGTTTCATTACCACGGAAAATTTGATTTTCTAACTCTTTCCCATTTTCTAAGATTTGATATCTAGCCACTACTGGGAAGTCCTTTCCTATATAAACTTTCATATCATCTGATTCTATAGTATCATATTTGCTTAAATCTATTGCTGCCTTTTCATTAAGGGTTACATCTATTTTATTAGTTTTATCTTCAACATTAATAACCTCTGAATATGCTTCATAGCCTGGTTTAGTAATTGACATAGAATATTCTTTAATCTCTAATCCATCATAGCTATACTCACCTTTTTCATTAGTCTTTGTAGAATTTGCACCTATACGAACTGTGGCTCCTTCAATAACCTCACCCTTAGAATTTTTTACAACGCCTAATACTGGTACAAGCTTTGTATATTCTTCTTTAACTACCTGCCCTTCACGTTCTGCTGCAAATCCCCATTCATCTTCCATACAGTTTATATTGTTATATAGTACCTCTGCAAAAGAAATACTAGTTGCTCCATTAGTTTTAACCCCAAATTTCCCTTTACCTGCATTCTTTTCTGATAAATTAATTAAGTCTTGATTCGTTATATTAACAGTTTTTTCATTAACCCTTACTGTTAATTTTTCACGATCTAAAGCTATGGATAGTTGTAGTTCTTCCCCTTCTACTGGCGTTGGAAGTCCTGAAATATTTGGATAACTTCCTTTTCCATCTATCTCATATTGATAATACCATTTACTGCTTGAATCATAGCCAACATAAAGCCAATTATCATCATCCTTATAACTATAGAAAACTCCCCAATTTTCGCTTGGCTTAACTTTTAAAGAAATATTACCTGCCTCTTCCATAACTTTTGAATTATTTAAATATAAAATTGGTGCAGCAATATCTGCATTACTATATTCATGTCCACCACTATTATTAGCTCCTCCAATTAAAGTAACCCACTTTTGTCCTTTTTCAGATACTGTAGTAGTATCTATTGGCTCTTCTGAACTATCTGGATTTTCATTGTTACTTATATCTGGTTCCCATATTTGACCTTGAATATTTGAATTATATAATGTCCAATTACTATAATCTGTACAAATCTTATCACCAACAACTACATCTGAAAAATTAATATCAGTTATTTCTTTTTCATAATTAGCTGCTCCAAAACCAATCCTACCAGCCTTTTCTTTTAAGCTTAAAAAATCTACATTGGTTACAGTTACTGCTCCACTTTCTCCACTTGTTTCATTATTAATAGATACCTTTAATCCATCTTCCTCATGGCTTAAAGTAACTTTTATATTATCTTCTTTATTTACCTCTGGTAACCCTATAAGTGTCTCCCACTTACTATTGTCTCCAAGCTTATACTCTATAAACCAATTACTCTTTCCATCATATGCAATATACCCCCAATTGGTATCGTCTACATATTTAGTAACAAAACGAAATCTAGTATTTTCCTTATCACTTATTAATTTCATATTAAAGCTAATATCTTCAGATTTAATATCAGCTTTATCAGATAATACAAAAGCTTCTGGATTGTTGCTTCCAAAGTGTCCATTTCCATTACTTTCGCTAGCTTTTAGGTGAGCTATTACAGAATCTGTAGCTAAAACGTTTAATGAAGGAAAAACACAAGTACAAAATACTGATAAAGCTATGAATACAGCTATAAACCTATTTCTATTTGCTTTTAAGATTCTAATCATAAATACACAATTCCCTTCCTTTTAAATTTTTAATAAATTAACCTTATTTAAATTAAATTTATTCCTCCTTTCTTTATATCTTGAGGATTGTAAATTTTATAATAATATAATGTATATATTATTTGCACTTTTTAAACCTATCCTCTCGAAGATTTTTTATTATACATAAATTTAACTTTTGTATTTTAATTAATAGCTATACTGTAAGTAGTTTATAATCTTAATTATATATTATTTAAAAATTAATATACATATATTTCTATTTTTGCATTAACTATTTTTAGAATGTAATAAAAATAATAGATTTTCTTTTGAAAAGTTCCCCTTATACTTTGATTGTTTAATAAAAAACATTTTTCTACCCTTTTCTCATAACCCCTATATTACAAGTATTAAATAAACTAATACAATCAAAATAAATACTAAAACTATAATATATTAAAAAAGAAAATTCTCTATAATGTATTCTTCTTATACAATGAAGCTAAAAAATTAATTATTAGTAAAATAAGATTTTAAAATTATAAAATATACAAATCATAGAATAATAAGTATATTTACTTTAAATAAAAAAATCCTAGCAAGGAACTTTATTGCCTCATTAGGATTTTTTCTACATTAAAATAGGACTATTTACCTATTTATCCATATCTATATCATTTTCTTTTTCTATTCCAATAAGTCTCATTATTTTCTCTGATCTTTCTTTGGTTGAACCTGTTATCTTTGTATATCTAACATTTTCCGCTTCTAAAAAGCTTAAGATAGCGTTATCTACAGCTTGAGCTACATCTTCATCCTGCCATCTTACACCATCTTTAGTGTATCCAAATTCTCTTGGTACAAAGAAAATATGATCGTATTTTGGTAAATCTCTTAATGCTAATACATATAAATCTTTTAAAATTTCTATTTCTTTTATTGTTCTAGTTTTATCTCCAAGCATAAATCTTCCATATATATATGGAACAAATGTAGCATAATCTGTTATTGCATAATCAAATACATTTAAGCTATCTTCAATGTGAAGTTGTCCTAGATATATTCCATATTGCTCTGAAATATTTTCTATCATTCCTTTATCTCTTAAATAATCAGTACTATATTCAGTTGCTACTCCAACACTTAAATCTCTAATTTTCATTTCAACATAAAGTTGCTGTATTAATGTAGTTTTACCACATCTTGGACCGCCTAAAATGGCTATTCTTTTTGGCATAATAACCCCTCCATAACTTATGTAAAAAGTTAAGTATTTTATAAAATAGATTTTCATTATACCAACAAATTATTATTATTTCAATGTATTATTAAAAGTAATTCTTTTAATAATCATTTTAATTGCTTTTAATAATTTTATTAATTTTATTTTTATATTGGGTTCTTAACATATCTATAATTTTATTATTTGTCTTTATTAAAAATATTATACTTTATAAATATAAAACTTTTTAATTATTATATATTACTGCTCTATACTTAAGCTTCTTTTACTTCTATAAAAAAATTAAGTATAATCTTATACTAAAATATTCATGCTTATCCTTAATACTTGATATTACTATGTACTTAGCAAATTTTTAAATTTTCATAAGCCTGTATTTATATTAATTTATATTTTTTTAATGCTTCAGTAATACCTTCATTTTCTACATTTTCTGTAAAATCATATGCATATGGTTCTAATCTCTTATGACATTCCCCCATAGCAATCCCATATTTTACTTCTTGGAACATTTCTATATCATTTTCCCCATCTCCAAAAGCATAGGCATTTGCTTTATCTATATTTACTGCATCTAATAATTTTTTAACTCCATATCCTTTTGAATACTTAGCTTTATATATTTCAAAAAGGTTACCGTTACTTAAATTTCTCATAAATGCATAACCTTTTTCTTTAAACTTTTCAACAACTATTTCAAATGAATCTTCATTATATGATACTGCAATTATCTTTCCTATTTTAACCGTATCTTCATTCCAATCTTCGCTGAAAGTATCCCTGTCTAATTTAACTCTATTTATTACCTTTTTAACTGCTTCATTTTTAATATCTTTTACGTATATTTTTTCTTGACCCTCTAATAAATATATAATTTCATTATCATCTAAATATCTAAGAACTTCTTTAAGCTCTTCATTATTTATTGGCTCATTTACTATTACTTCATTATGTATCTCTGCATAAGCTCCATTTGATGCTATATACCCATCTAATCCTAATGATAAAAGTCCCTTATCAACTGAACTCATTGGTCTTCCTGTAGCTAATATAGTTAAATATCCATTTCCCTTTAGCTTATTAATAGATTCCTTAGTTGCTTTAGTAGGCTCATATATTTTTTTAGGCCAATCTATTAAAGTTCCATCTACATCAAAAAATACTACACCCTTATTATTCATCTTTCTTCTCCTTAAAACTACTTTTAATATGTAATAATATACCATGCGTTATTATAATTTTAATACTATTTCTGTATTTATTTTATATTATCATAATTCTATTTATCTTTTCTACATTTTTAAAATAGATATAGTTCCCATAGCTATCTTTTATTAATTTTATTTCTTCTTTAATTTACATTGTAGTAACTTTAATATTACACTTTTATATATAGATATATATTTTTTGAGTATATTTTTTATTACTATATTTATCTTGGCGTTTTTGTATACAAATACTACTCTTATTTGTAATTATTGTAATATAGTGTTAAGCTATAAATATGTAGTATATTATATTACATCTCATAAATCATTAAATTGTTAAATTTTTAATTTAATCTAAAATATTTATATAACTAAAAATATCCTAATCTTAAACGAGGTGAAAAAATGAATTTCTCAAAAAAGCTTTATATGATACTAGTATTAACATTATTAATTACATCTATAGATAAAATTGTAAGTGCAGATCCACTTGAAAAACAACTCCAAGATCATAATCAAAGTATAGAGGAAAATTCTAAAAAATTAGAGGAATATGAAATTCAAGAAGAAAATTTAATACTTGATATTCAAAATTTAGATAATGAAATTACAGAAGCTATTAATAAACGCTCTTCATTAGAAAAAGAAATATCAACTACTAATAGCTTAATTGAAGATAGCACTATTAAAATAGACGAATATACTAATGAAATAGCTAAAAGAGAGGATAATAAAGATGCTTATGTAAAAAATATGTACAAGTATGGTGATATGTCTTATTTAGATATTATTTTTAAATCTGATAATGTGTTTGATGCTGCTTATTGTCTTTATAATTACTCTAAATTAATTAGTGCAAATAAAGAAAATATAGAGAAACTAGATATTTTAAAAGAAGATTTAATTTTAGAAAAGGAAGCGCTATCAATTAATAAAGCTGAACTTGAAAAGTCTAAAGAAGAGGTAAATACTTTAGTTGAAGAATTAAATACTATGATGTCAGAACAAAAATTAAAGCTTGATGAATTAAATAGTGTACAAGCTAACTTGCAAGAAAAAATTGCAAAGGAAAGAACTGAAGTTATAGTTATTCAAGCATTATTAGAAGAGCAGAGAATTAAAGTTGAAGAGGAACAAAATGAAGCATCAAGAAATGGAGAATCCCTAAACAATGATTCTACTTTAAACTCAAATACATCTAATTCTGAAGATAGCAATAGCTCTACATCTATAACTAAACTTTCTTCTTATGATATTGTTGCTTATGCTAGTAAATTTCAAGGTGTTCCATATGTTTGGGGAGGTACAACTCCAAAAGGCTTTGATTGTTCTGGCTTAGTTCAATATTGTTATGCTCAATTTGGATACAATTTACCAAGAGTATCACAGGATCAACAAAATTACGGAACTGATGTTAGCTTATCTGACCTAAAAACTGGAGATTTAGTATTTTGGGGAAGACCAGCAACTCATGTAGCTTTTTATATAGATGGAGGATACATTCTTCATGCCCCATATACAGGTGAAGTAGTTCGTATTCAGAAAGTAAATTTATCAAATATAACTTCTGCTAAAAGAATTATTAATTAAATATCCCATCATAAGAAATAACAAAGGATTCTTTTATATAAATATACGAATCCTTTGTTATTTATTTTAACTGTTATATTTTAACCTTAAATTGGGAGCGTAGATAAGTTTGTGTAAAACACAAATCTATTTACTCTCTTTCTGTATAATTAAATAGTATATTTAAAATAATATACTATATTAAATTGTTGGATAGCTTTTTAGTACAGTTACATTTCCTTTTATACTATATTCTCCCAAGGTTGCTGGAATTAAATAACTATCTCCTATCTTAATTTTCTCAGAATAATTTCCCTTATCTCCTTCGATTCTTCCTTCACCATCTACACATGTATACATATAGAATTCATCTTTATTACTTATATCTCTATACTTATCTAATATTAGTATTTTTTCTATACAAAAATAAGGATTTTTACATAAGACACTTTTTGAATATCCTTTATACTTTATTACCTTTTCTTCCTTCAAATTTTTACATTTCAAATTAAAATTTATTACATCTAAAGCCTTTTTAACATGAATTTCTCTTTGTCTTCCATAATCATATACTCTATAAGTTATATCACTATTTTGTTGTATTTCAGCAATAATTACACCCTCACATATAGCATGTACTAATCCACTATTTATTAAAAAGCAATCTCCTTTTTTCACATCTATTATATTTAATAATTCTTCTACTTTATTCTTTTCTATTGCTTCTTGAAACTCCTCTTTAGTACATCCATTAGTTCCAACAATTAATTTTGCTTCTGGTTTTGCATCTATCACATACCAAGCCTCTGTTTTACCATAATCATTTTCAATAGCTTTTGCATATTTATCATCTGGATGAACTTGTACAGATAATTTATCATTTGAATTTATTAGCTTAATTAGTAATGGAAATCTATCTTTTGATACCTTTTCTCCTAATAAATCATGTCCAAACATTTCAATTAATTTATCAAACTTAGTACCTTGAAAACTACCATTAGCTACTACTCCTATACCATTAGGATGGCAAGCTATATCCCAACTTTCTCCTATTTCTCCATCTGGCATATTATTTCTAAAGGCTTCAAAACCTCTACCACCCCATATTTTTTCATAATATAAATTCTCAAACCTAATTGGATACATACTATATCTCCCTTTTATGCAAACTTAAAAATAGTATTTTTTCTCTACTATGTTTCAGTACTACTTAGATTTATAATTTTATTTTAAATATTTATTAGAAATCTAAAGTCTTGCTTTTAATTTATGTTTTTATTTTTTCTATGCTACTACTTATTCTTCTTTTAGGTGATTTTCTTAAAAATAATTTATTGGTTAAAGAATTTTATATTTTTTATATTTAATTTTTATATCAATAATCACTTTATATTTTAGAAATGTTAAAGAATTTTATATTTTATTTGATATCTTTATTTAATTCAATTTTATTTTACAACTACACTATACTTATATTTATTTTTAATATTAAAATTTTATAAAATAAAAAATGCGAGTTTTAAATATGCTTTTTCAATTAAATAAAAACCTTAAATATAAAATAAGATTTTACCTATTTATCTTGTAGTTACTATCCTATTTTGATTAACATATGATTAATTTACTAATTATGATAATAAAAGATACTATTTAATAATATTTTTGTTTTAGTTTAAATATTTATTACTCTAATAATGTCCGAATTTTTACTTTATCCATAATTATAATATTTTTACCATACTTATATCCTTTATTTATATGCTTATATTTAAATTTTCTTATTTTTATATCTTTACATAAGTTAGAATATAATACTAGGAATTAAAACTTAAATCCTTCAAATAATATTAGTGTAAGGAGGGATTTTCAATGTCAAAAAAAAGTTTTAAAAAAAGACCTTATTTACCTAAGGAAAGAACAGGTTATGCACCAGAAAAACATGCTTTAATTAGTTATGGTAAAGATAAAACTACTTCTACACCTTTACCTAATACTGTAGAAGATCCTATAGTTGTAAATAATATAGCCTATATGGAATTTGACTATACTGAAGGTTCTGATACTTATTTAAAATAATTACTTTCTACAATTATAATATAATTTTTTACAAATAGATTGGAGAACTATTATGTCTAAATCAAACAATAAAAAAAGCAGAACTAATGGTACTATTCAAATGAAAAATAAAAATATTGCTATTCCAGTAAGACCTAATAATACTACAACCTTAAACTTATCTAATAATAATAATAATGAGTTACGTAAAGTAAATAAAACTAATCAATTATATTAATTAAATTTTTACTAAATTTTAAGCTTTAACTATCTATCAAAAAAAGTAGCTGTAAAATAACAGCTACTTTTTTTATACTTTTTTACTTTTTAAGTATTTTACCTAAGTGTAATTAACATCAAATTATTCTATTTTATGTTATTTTTATGTATAATTGATATATGAATTATAGTAATTGAAAAAATTCTTTAAATAATATTCAAACTTAATTAATATTTCCATAGGATGTGATCTTTTATGAAACCAAAGTATTTTGTAATTATATCTTTTGATGCTGTATCTTCTAAGGATATTGAAAAATTAAAAAATCTTAGTAATTTTAAATATTTAATTGAAAATGGAAGCTTAATTAAAGATGTTGAAAGTGTTTATCCAACTCTTACATATCCTGCTCATACTACAATTATGACAGGAATGTATCCTAAAAATCACGGAATAATTAATAATACTCTAAATAAGTTTTCAGATTCAAACCCTAATTGGTATTGGTATAGAAAGTATATTAAGCATGAAACCTTATATGACTTAGCTCATAAAAAAGGCTTAACTACTGCTGCTTTATTATGGCCTGTTTCTGGAAGAAGTACTATAGATTATAATCTTACAGAGATTTTTGCTCCAAAACCATACCAAAATCAATTAATTATGTCTGCTTTATCTGGTTGTGTTAAATATCAATTAGATTTAAATAAACGTTTTGGACATTTACGTAATGGATTATCTCAACCTGCTTTAGATAACTTTGTTCATGAGTCAGCTAAATATACTATTGCTAAATATAAACCAAACCTTTTATTAATTCATTACACTGACGTAGATACTAATAGACACTCATTTGGATATGATAGTAAGGAAGCTAATGATGCTTTAGAAAGACATAATACTCGTCTTGGTGAAATTATTAAAACTTTAAAGGAAGCTAATATTTTTGAAGAAACTGTAATTGTTGCCCTAGGAGATCATAGTGCTTTAAATGCTGATAATATGATTAGATTAAACTCCTTATTTAGAGAAGCTGGACTTCTTAAAGTAAATGATAAAGGAACTATTAAGTCATACAAGGCTGTTGCAAAAAGCTGTGATGGTTGTTCTTATATTTACTTGAAAAACAAAAGTGATATGACTACATATAATAAGGTGAAAAAAATACTAGAAAATTTAAAGTCTAGCAATATAAATCCTATAGATTTTATTTTAACTGATAAGGAAGCTGAAGAAGAAGGTGCTGATAAAAATTGCAGTTTTATGGTAGAGGCAAACCTTAACTTTTACTTTATTGATGAAGCAACAGGTCCTATTATAGAAAAGGTTAATGCTAATGATATTGGTAAATCACCATCTAGAACAAAAGCTACTCATGGATATCATCCTAAAAAATCAGATTATACTACATTTTTTATGGCTTATGGCCCTAACATTAAGAAGGGAATTGAAATTCAAGGTGGCAAACTAATAAATCATGGACCAACTTTAGCAAAATTATTAGATGTTAATCTTGGTGACACTGATGGTTCTGTTGAAGAAAGAATTTTTGAGATATTATAGTTATTTTTATTTAAATTTTTAATGGTAAAAGGATGTTGAAAAGAAAGGAGGATTTAGTGATGATAGTTCTTAGCTATCTCATTAAAATATAATATGAGCAAATTAACTAAGCAAGAAAAGAGTTGGGCATTTTATGATTGGGCAAACTCTGCATATTCTATGACAATTACTTCAACGATACTACCTATATATTTTAAATCAGTTGCAGAATCTGGTGGAATGTCTTCTGCTAGTTCTACTGCACTATGGGGATACACTATTTCATTTTCAACAATGATAGTATCTTTACTTGCCCCAATACTTGGTACTATCGCTGATTATAAAGGTAATAAAAAGAAGTTTTTTAAATTTTTCTTTACTATTGGTGTATTATTTACTACTTTATTAGCTTTAGTACCTGAAAATAATCCTATACTACTTTTAATATGTTATGGCTTTACCCTAGTAGGATTTTCAGGAACTAATATCTTCTATGATTCTTTTCTAGTTGATGTTACTACTAAGGAAAGAATGGACAAGGTTTCTTCCTATGGCTTTGCTTTTGGATATATAGGAAGTACAATTCCTTTTATTATATCAATAATAATAGTTTTATTAAGCCAACAGAAAATATTACCTATTTCTATGTCCTTAGCATGTAAATTATCATTCTGCATTACTTCTTTATGGTGGTTAGTATTCTCAATCCCACTTCTTAAGAATGTTAATCAAGTATACTATGTTGAACCTGAAAAAAATCCTATTAGAAATTCTTTTAGAAGATTATTTATTACTTTAAAGGAAATTAAAAATCATAAAAATATATTCTTATTTTTAATAGCATATTTCTTTTATATTGATGGTGTTGATACTATAATAAGCATGGCTACTTCTTATGGAACTGACTTAGGTATTTCTATGATATCATTACTTATTATTCTTTTATTAACACAATTTATAGCTTTTCCATTTACTATTTTATATGGTAAGCTATCAGAAAAAATTGGTGGAAAGAAGCTTCTTTATTTAGGCGTTATTACTTACATAATAATCTGTATTTATGGATATTTCATAAATACTACACTAGATTTTTGGATTTTAGCTATGGCTGTTGGATCTGCCCAAGGTGGTATACAAGCAATCTCAAGATCCTTCTATGGAAAAATGGTTCCAAAAGAACATGCTAATGAATTCTTTGGATTCTATAATATTTTCGGTAAATTTGCTGCAATTATGGGACCATTACTAGTTGCTATTATAACTCAAGCTACTGGACATACTAAATATGGTATTTTAAGCTTGATACTATTATTTGTAGTAGGGCTTATTTTCTTAACTAGAGTAAAGGAAAATTAAATTGTAATTCTACATACTAATAATAAGCAATAACTGATTAATAAATCAATTATTGCTTATTATTTTTAATAGATTCTATAAAATTAACACAATTCACTCTGGTTAATAAAAAACTATATTTTTTATTTTTCTGCTATCTACTTAAACTCATATTAGTCTTATATAGTAACTATAATCTCTAATTTCCCCTTATTTTTAGGAATTACTCTATTATTTATTCTTTTTTCATTAATGTAAATTCCTCTTTCTTCATTATTCTTTTTTCTTCTAATTTTTATATTATAATCTTCTAATTCATTTTTTATTTTAATTTCATACTCATTCCAATTGTCTGGGATACATGGCTCAATTAGATAACCTTTTCCTTCTATGGTTTTTAGGCCTAAAATATCCTGAAGTCCTACTTTATACATCCATCCTGATGCTCCTGTGTACCAACTCCAACCACCTCTTCCACCATGTGGCTCTTTAATATATACATCTGCTGCCATTACATAGGGTTCTACCTTATATCTTCTAGCTTCTAACTCTGTATTAGAATGGTTAATAGGATTTATCATATTGTAGTATTTCCAAGCCTTTGTTCCAAGTCCTAATTTAGTTAAAGCTAATATTACCCATACTGCTGCATGAGTATATTGACCTCCATTTTCTCTTACTCCAGCTACATAACCTTTTATATACCCTGGCTCTAGAGATGACTTATCAAAAGGTGGTGATAATAACTTAATTAAACCATTATTTCTATCTACAAGATACTTATCAACAGCTTTCATAGCTTCAATAGTTCTTTCTTCCTTACCTGCTTTTGATATTATAGACCAACTTTGTGCTAAAGAATCTATCTTACATTCATCATTTTCTCTTGATCCTAAAGGTTTACCATCATCAAAATAAGCTCTTCTATACCAGCCACCATCCCAGGCTTCCTTTTCAAGATTTTCTTTAATAAATTCCTTAAAACCGCTATATTCTTGCTCTTTTTTTATATCATTTTTATAACTACAAATCTCTTCAAATCCATCTAAAATTTTATATAAGAACCATCCAAGCCATATACTTTCTCCTTGACCTTTATTCCCAACTGTACTCATCCCATCATTCCAATCACCACTTCCCATTAGAGGGATATTATGTATACCGAACTTAAGTCCTTTATCTATAGCTTTTAAACAATGTTCATAAATACTTCCACTTTTACTTGATGAATTTACTATTGTATATCTCTCATCCTCACCATTTTTTAAAGGCTCATCTTCTAAATATGGAGCTTCTTCATCTAAAATACTATAATCTCCTGTTGATTTTATGTACTCAATAGTTACGTAAGGCATCCATAGTAAATCATCTGAAAATCTAGTTCTTATACCAGAATTAATAACTGGATGCCACCAATGCTGAACATCGCCTTCTAGATATTGCCTAGATGCACTTCTTAAAATTTGCTCTCTCGTTATAGATGGATTTAAAATTCCAATAGACATAGAATCCTGAAGCTGATCCCTAAATCCATATGCTCCTCCACTTTGATAGAAGGCTGTTCTAGATAAATATCTACAACTTAAGGTTTGATACATAAGCCATCCATTTAATAGATAATCCATAGATTTATCTGGTGTTTTAACTTGTATACTTCCTAAAAATTTATTCCAATATTCCTTTACCTCTTCTAAAGCTTTATTAACATTTTGTATAGATTTATACTTATTTATTTTTTCTTCTATTAATGCTATATCTTCTTCCTCACCAAAGATAATTACTATTTCTTTTTCCTTATTGGATTCTAGATAAATATCTAGCTGTGAAGCTAAGCATGGATCGTAAATACTTCCATATCTATTATTAAGCTTTTTATATCTCAATGCTTTAGGATGCTCTAAATCTTCTCCTATTCCAATAAAGCTTTTTCTATCACCAGTAAAATATTGATTATCTTCTCCTGCTATTGATAAATATGCTTTTAGCTTACCAAAATATTTAGAATATGGATTAACACCATAAATATAATTATCTTTTATATTTGTACTTATATATTTTGCACTAGAATAACTATAAACTCCAAGTACTAGTTGAGCATAGTAGAATATAGATATATTTTTATTATTATCACTTAAGTTTTTTAACTTAACCTTACAAATCTTTAGCTTTTCATTTTGTGGAGTAAATATCTGCATTTCTCCCTGAATATTATAAGCAGTATGCTTAAAGGTTGAATATCCAAAGCTGTGCTTAATTATATATTCTCCTGAATCTCTAATTGGCATTGGAGTTATAGTGAAATAAGCTCCTGTATCATTATCTCTAATATATAAGGCTTCTCCTGTTGGATCAGTTACCCAATCATTGCTCCAAGGAGTTATTTTATTTTCTCTACTATTTCCACACCAAGTATAAGTTGAACCTACCTCTGATATATGGAATCCAAAATCCTTATTTGAAATTACATTTATCCATGGAGCTGGAGTATTTTCATAATCTTTAAGTGTAATTACATAACTATTATCCCTCTTATCAAAACCACCATAACCATTAAAAAACTCTAAATCTCTTGTATCTTCATAATAATAATTATAATTTATTAAGTCTTCATTAATATCCATATCTAAATCTGTTAAATCAATTTTTTTATCTTTATATTTTTTATTATCATTTTCTATTTTAACTTCCCTAAAATCCTTAATATTATATTCCTCTTTTTCTAGCTGTGCCTTAATAAATTCTTCTGTACTCATTGATTTACTACTATTATTTTTAATGTAGTCGCCTTCAGTTATATTAACTTTTATTCTATTTATAGGAGCAATTTCTTCACTACTCTTAAACTTTTCATAATCATATTCCACTGCTTCAGTTAATTGTTTTGCTAAATTTCCATCTTTAGAACTAATATAAATCTTAGCAATCCCTATTAAAAAGTCTCTCGTATCTTCTCCCATAGTAGCTTTATTATGAATAAATATACCACCTGATTTATTTATATATTCTCTTTCCAAAGAATTATTTATTGTTGATATAATATTTTTTTGAAGAGGTTCTTCATATGATATTTCTTCTTCATTATAAATAACTAAATCTGTTTTAATCCCTTTACTTCTATAATAGTAATGCATATTTATTGTTTGTCTTAATAAATTAATATCATCTTCATCAGAAATAACCAATAAAATTATAGGTAAATCTCCTGATATTCCATAAGCCCAAAGATTTTCTTGATTTAAAGAAATATCCTTAATATATTTTTCTCTATTTTTTCTTCCACTATGTAAATAAAGTAAATATGAAGCTAAGCTTTGATAAATATTAGCTTGAGCTGATCTTATTCCTATATGTTTTAGCTCTAAAGAATTAGCATAATTATAAGAATCTAGCGATTTTTCAATTGCAGATATTTCTTTATACTTACTAATTAAATCTAGTATCTCCTCTTTAGATTCACCTACTCCTGTTACATAATAAAAGGTTCCTTCTTCTCCTGGATTTAATGTAACTGTACCTCTTAAGCTCATAATAGGATCTAAAACTGTTCCAACTGTATTTTTAAGTGGAGTGTCATTATCCATAACTTCTGGTGATTTTAAATTTCTATTTCTACCTATAAAGTTTAATCTAGAGGTTTCATAAGTCAATTCTCCTTCTAAATCCTTATTACTAATTAAAGTATGGAAAATATAATGAGTTACTGCACCTTCAGCCCTAGGTCTTCTATTACCAATTAAAGCTTTATACTCTTCATTAAATTCTGTGCTTATAAATAAATTAGAGAAACTAGGATGAACTGCATCCCCTTCAAAGGATTGTAATGTTACTTCAAAATAGCTTGTTACCTCTATTGTTCTTTTCTTTTCAGCATTATTCTTTAAGGTAATTTTTCTAAATTCTACGTTATCTTCACTAGATATCATAACTTCATATTTACTATTAATATTTCCGTATTCTCTTTGAAAGGTTGCCTTATCTAAAGTAAATTCTGTTATAGAATCTCCATTATCCTCCTTACATGGCTCATAAGTGGCACTCCAATAATCATTAGAATTTAAATTCTTTATGTAAAAGAATACTCCACTAGAATCAGATGTACTATCTCCCTTCCATCTATATACTGTCATATCATTCTTTTTAGAGTACCCACTTCCACTATCAGAAATCATAGTAGAGTAACTTCCATTAGAAAGTAGTAAAACTTCTGGATTTTTTAATTTATTTCCCCTTATTATTCTAGGTATAAAATCTTCTCTCTCTATTATTTTATTAACCTTTGATACATCTACTTCTCTATCAAATACTATGTTTTCTGGAACTCTTTCTTTTAATAATATTTCTACTGCCTTTATTTCTGGTATGTTGTGGAATCTTTCTTTTAAAATATTATTATTCAAAATATTATCTAAAGCCAGCATTGACATTCCTAAATGATGAACCATATAACATCTTACCTCTTTAGGATTATCTTTATTTTCAGTATAATCTATCGATTCAATAAATCCATATCTTCCATAAGCTTTTAAATCATATAATTTTCTTAAATTTTGTATAGATTTTTTAGAATCTATTGGTAAGGTCATTATAGATGAATATGGAGATACTACAACTTGATTTTCTAATCCCCTTTTTAATCCAATACCAGGTACTCCAAAGGCTTTATATTGATAATTTTGATTAACATCGAACATATAATATGCTGATTCAGATATTCCCCAAGGAACTTCATTTTTCTCTCCATAAATAATTTGACCTTTAAGAACTGATGAATAAGTTAAGGACCATATTGTATTATCAAAAGATTTAATAATTTGAAATGGCATAAAATATTCAAACATTGTTCCACTCCAAGATACAAGAGTTTTACATCCAAAAGGCTTACTCATATTTCTACTTAAATTATACCAATGCTCCTTTGGAACCTCTCCCCTTGCTATTGCTAATAAAGACGCTATTCTCGCCTCTGATGCTAATAAATCATAATATGAATTACCTAAGGATTTTTCTTCTATATTAAATCCAATAGAAAATAACCCTCTATCCTTACTGTATAAGAAATCAAATTTCATATCATCCATTATGCTCTTTATTTCTGAAACTAATGATAGTAGTCTTTCATCAAAATCTCTTAGTTTTTTTAATTTCTTTTCTATTTTAGATTTTAATATATCGCTTGAGCTTATCTTAATATCTTCTAATTTATTAATAATCTCAACTAAACTTGGAGCTTTGTTTATTTTAAATTCATGATCTAAGCTACCTTCTATTTCATCAAATATAAAATCATAAAAATCTATTTTCTCCTCTAACTGCTTTTCTAATTTATTAAACCAATAAAATTCTTTTTTTTCTTTAGAATCATCACTTTCTAATTTATTTTTTACTTTATTCAATTCATAACTTAAAATATCTTTATAATCCTTTAAATCTACATCATCTGGTATATCATTATTAAATTCTTCCTTATCGTCTTTTTTTATTAATTTGTAAGTATCATTTAATGATAAAATTTCTTTTTCTCTAATTATAGGCATATTCCTAAAATTTAATATTTCTTCTTTTACTATCCATAGATATCCTAAGAGATTTCCACTATCAACTGTTGATACATATCTAGGCCACAGTGCTTCCTTTGTTTTTGTATCATACCAATTTAAATAATGACCCCTATACTTTTCTAAACCTCTCATTCCATCTAAAATCAATTCTATTCTATATATAGCTTCCCCTACAGATAAATATCCCAAATCATAAGCTACTATATTACTTATTAATCCCATTCCTATATTAGTAGGTGAGGTTCTATGTGCAACTCCTTTAAATGGCTTTTCTTGATAATTATCAGGAGCTAAATAATTATTTTCTTCATTAACAAAATCTTGATAATATGCCCAAATTCTTCTTGATACTTCTCTTAAAAACTCCTCATCCTCTAAGTCTAATCTATCTTTAATAATTATTTCTTCTTGAGATATTTTACATGCAATAAAAGGTGCTAATGCCCATAATAATGCTATTGGTATCATAGTTATAATTATTTCGAAAGAATTGTAAAAGCTAAGTAATACTATTAATAATGCCATTGCAATACTAATCCACATTTTCTTATAATAAAATGAATATGTATTTTTAACTGATAACTCTACTTTCTCAGCCGTCTTCCATTGTAATAAATTCTTTTTAGATATAGTCATTCTGTATATTGTTCTTATTATTGCATCTAACATTAAATATGCTTGATATGGAATAAAACTAATAATAAGTACTATCTGCCTTAAATTCTTAAAGCTACCCATAAGCTTTCTTTTAGGCGTAACTACAAAATCTGTTACAGTAAAAACTAATGGTATTATTATAGCTAAAAATAATAATATGGCTACTTGTATTGCTCCTTTTAAAAATATTAAACTAGCTAGTAAGCCTAATAATAAGCTCGGAGCTAGTAAGCTTCTTCTTAAATTATCAAATACCTTCCACTTTGATATTAAAGATATATTATTTGAAAATAGAAAATTTGAGATTTGCCAATCTCCTCTTACCCATCTATGCAATCTTAAAGCACTTGATATATAACTTGAAGGATATCCATCTACTACCTCAATATCAGTTACTAAAGCACATCTTGTAAGTTCTCCTTCTATTAAATCATGAGATAATATCCTATTTTCTTTTATCTTATCTTTTAATATATTATAAAAGGTATTAATTTCTATTATTCCCTTACCTGTAAATATTCCTTGATTAAATAAATCTTGATATGTATCTGAAGCTGCCACAGAATAAGCATCTACCCCTGCATCTCCTGCAAATATTCTTGAAAAATATGTTTTGTATTTATCATCTAAGTTAACACTTACCTTTGGCTGCATTATACTATAGCCTCTTACTACCTTACCTTCTTTAATATATGGCCTATTTAAAATATGGCTCATAGCTGAAATTAACCTTGAAGCACTTCCTACAGGTAAAAAGGTATCACTATCTAAGGTAATTATATATTTTGCATCTTTTAAGTCATTAATATCGCTACTTATTACGTTATAACTAGTATTTTTATCTCCTTTAAGTAGCGCTATAAATTCCATAAGCTTTCCTCTTTTTCTTTCATAGCCCATATAAATTCCTTCTGAATTATTCAATAGTCTTTTTCTATTTAAAAAGAAAAATTGGTTATTCTCTTTGGAATATTTATTATTTAAGTTATCTATTAATTTCTTACCTTCTATGTTAATTAGTTCATCTTTATCTTCTATTTCATATTTACTATCTGGTAAATCTGCAAGTAATGCAAAATAAATATTTTTATCTCTATTTCCTAAATAATAAACTTCTATTTTTTTAATTAAAGCTTGTAAATCTTTAACATTACCTATTATTGATGGTATAACTACTATTGTCTTATCTTCTTTAGGTATTCCATTAGTATAATCCATTTTAGGTATAAAACTAACCTTTGTGACCTTTGCAATAAACCAGTTGTATAAAGCTATAACTATTTCACTTGATGGTACAAGCATTAAAACAAAAGCTAGAATATATTGGTGTATACTAAATTGTAATGGTAAAAATGTAGTTAATAATAAAGTTATTAAATCTACTGCAATCGTTCCAAAAATAATCGATAAAACGTATTTACCTTCTGATGTTTTTTTATAAATATTATCTTTTATATTAATTCTTTGTAATAACTCTTTTACACCATCATCAACTATATAATATCCAATATGTTTTTTGTATTCTTCTTTGCTCTCCATATTAATACAACTTAAAAGCAATGCATTTTTAACTATTGTTATCTCATCAACCTTAGTTTTTCTAGATAGCTCTTCTATACTGTGTCTATAATAATCCTTAGTTTCAAAATCCATTTTACTATAAATTCCTGTTTGATCCTTCATCAACAACTCTTCTGATTTTGAAGTCTCATTAAAAAACTTTTTCCAATTTATAGAATCCATTATTCTTAGTGAATTTATATTTGAAGCTATGGATGTAGCTATTCCCCCTTCTTTAATATGCTCTTTAATTATTTCCTTTTCAAAGCTACTATTTTCCTCACCTTTTAATCTATCTAACGCAAATTTATATATTCTATCATCTTCAATAGAATTATCCCTTAAAATTGAAAATAGTTTATCTATAAACTCTGGTGAAAATAATCCATCATGCAATATTTTAGAATCACCCATATAATTATTCTTTATAATATTTTCTTTGTTTAATTCTCTTTTAATAGGATATTTTTCTTCTAATTTCTTTAATAATGCCTCAATATTATTTTTTTCATAGTTATCTATAATTAAATTAGCTAATTTCTCTGCTCCTAAACGTTGCTTTTGTAATATCACCATATCATTTATTATTAATGCTAAATTAATTATCAAAGCTATTCTTAGCATTAATGGAAATGCCCATAACTCTCCAATATTATAATCTTCTTTCTGTGATTTAATAAATCTTATACATTCTTCTAAAGTTACTAAATTATTATTTATTTCAATATAATTCTTTGCTAAAGCATAAATTCTTGGATAACTAAAATTTTCAACAGATATATTGGGTAAATTTTCAAAATAATCATATGGTAAGTTATGCTTTATAGTTTTATATTCTTTTTCTATTAAATAAATATTATCTAAAACCCACTCAGCAGAAGGTATTACGTCTTCTCCCTGCTTAACTAATTTATTTAAATATTTATGATTATGAAGAATCCCTTTAAAGGCATTATTTAATTCTAAAAGTACAGTTTTTCTACTATTTTTTAATGCTTCATCTTTCACAAGTAGTTCTCCCTTCTTCCAAATCTTTTCATTAGATACACTTATTATTTACAAAAGATATTAATATTAATCATATAAAATTTAACGTTTTAAAGTGTAAATATTATAAATATTTATTGACAAAATAACTACATTGCATTACATTATAGTTATATACTTTGCATTGCAAAGTAGTATTGGAGGTAAATTATGATATCATCACAAATGTTAAAAGGAACACTAGAAGGCTGTATCTTAAGCATAATAGACAAAAAAGAAACCTATGGTTATGAAATATCACAAAAACTTACTGAGTATGGCTTTGGCAAAATTGCAGAAGGAACTATTTACCCCTTGCTTTTGAGGCTTGAAAAGAATGGACTTATTTCAGCTACCTATAGACAATCGGATCAAGGACCAAAACGAAAATATTATAGTTTAACACAAGATGGTAAAAATGAGTATTTAAAATTTATAGAAAGCTATACAGAGCTTACTACTGCTGTAAATACACTGTTAGCAGATAATAAAGGGGAGAATTTATAATGAATAATAAAACCAAAAAACTACTAAAAGAAAATAATAAATTTGAAAAAAATCTAAGTAAGGAAAGTAATAAAATTCTTACTGATATAGTTGTTTATTTAAGAGGATCAACTATTTCTGAATATCATCAAGAAGAAGTAAGACGTGATATCTCACAAATGATTTTTGATGGTGAAAAACGTAATGAAAGTGTATATGATATTATTGGAGAAGATTATAAAAGCTTCTGTGATGAAATAGTAAAATCATTTCCCCCTAGAAGTAAAAAAGAAAAAATTTTAGAATTGTTCAGTACTATTTTACTAGGTTGTAGTATATTATCGCTTATATGGCTTTTTTCATCAACGTTCACATCTATTATAGGTATAAATTCTACAATTTCTATATATAAACTTCCAGTAACCTTAGGACAAATCATTAGTGGTACTTTTATAATTTTTTGCTCTATTTCTATTTTTAAATATATATGTAATACAACTTTTAATGAATCTAGTAATATAAAAAGTTTCTTTATAGCTTGCTTAATATCCACTCTAATTACAGGTATTTCAGTATTAATAATTTACTTCTTAAAAACTATATTATTTTATATTCCATATTATATTGGATTAATTTTAATAATCATATTTTTTATACTTTCAAAAATACTTGAAAACCTAGAATAAATCAATTTATAACTTTTAATGCTCAAACTATATATACTTTTAAATAATTTAAAATAAAGTTATGCTGTTTTTAATATCTAAATAAAAAAATACCTATAAACTCATCACTTTAAAGTGTTTAGTTTATAGGTAACTATATTTTTATATTATTTTTTATGCTCTAAAGGAATTTAATGGCTTTAAGGTACAGTAAAAAGGAGCTGTAACCACAGCCCCTATTTCTTTATTATTTTATACTATAACGGAATTCAACGTCTTCTTTGCTATATATACTTGTAACAGCATCAAATTGTTCTTGAGTTTCTATTAGATATGGACTTTCTTTTGATCCTATTCCTTTAAATGCCATTTCATATTTTCCACCTGTAATTGTTTCTAAGTCTAAGCTAAGGAATTGAGCATCATATCCTCCTATATTTCTATCTTCATAGAAGAAGGCAATTTTACCATCCTTTTGAACACTCATTGTAGAATAGGCACTAGTTAAAGGTTGTACCATATAGAAATTATTTTGATCCCATCCCTTTACATAATCATCAGCTGTAGTTTCGTTAACACCAACTTCTTTAAAGAATATACCAACTCCATTTCTTGAGCTATTTAATGTTGGAACTGATTGTAATGCTAAATAAGTGTACTTATTAGTTTCTTTATTTTTTGCATATACAATATATGTTTCACCATTAGTTGCTGAACCTTTTCCAAGTACTAATGATTTTTGTTTTTCTTCCCAACTACCATTTTCATATTTCCCATCATTTTCATAACTGAATACATTTATAAATCTTCCTGAACCTGTTCTACTTGCAATAACAACATCTCCATTTGGTAATTCTTCAACTTTAGCTTCATCTCCATTTGGTACTGGTGAAGTAGTTCCACCAAGAACCTTCCATGTATCACCAAAGTCATCTGAGTAAATTACAAAATTACCTCTGTTTGCTGTATCATCACCAACTAAAAGTGCTGCATATATTCTATAATAGTCTCCAACTTTAACATATCTTGATTGCATTATTCTTCCAGAGGTTGTGAAAAGTCTTGTCCACGTTGGATTTAATTCATAAATTTGTTTAGTTAAATCAGTTGGTCCAGAGAAGTTTTCTCCTCCATCATTTGAAACAAAACTTGAAACTTTAATAGGATTTTCTCTTGTAGATATATATTCTTTATTACCATGCCAATAACCTTTATTTCCTGTAGCTGCTAATATTAAAACTTTATCTGATTCACGATCTGCAACTATAGCAGCATCACCAAATCCATAACCTGTATAACTATGTTCTTTTGTTATATTTTTTTCTTCTGACCAAGTTTTTCCATTATCTTTTGAAGTTTTTACTAGAAGGTCTATTCTATGATTTCCTAAATCTCCAGAATGATCATATCTTAAATCATTAACTGCTACTAATGTTCCATCATTAGTTGTTGCTATAGCAGGAATTCTATAATAATTTTTTCCTATAGGATTTTTCCATAATTCAATACTTCCTTCTGGCTTTGGATACTCAATTTCATATCCTATTGACCAAACAGTTGCTAAAGAAGCATTATCAGTAAATGTTATATAATTTCCATTTTCTCCATATGTTAAATATTGATTATTAGCAGTAGATTTAATTTTATATCCATGTAAAACTTTTTCAAGTGAATATGAACCCTTTTCACTGCCACCATTTTTATCTGATACAACATATGAAAGCTTATTATAATCGTGAGCATTACCTTTAACATACCAAGTTGTTCCTACATTTTTTAGGTAAACATTTTCACCATTCTCTTCAATATTCCATGAGAATTTAGTATTATAGTCATAAGTGCCTTTTTGTAACCAGCCTACTTTATCTCCACCACTGTCATATAGTGAATTGTTAGTATCTTTACTATAAATAACATAATTATCTACATTATCTTCTCCAGCTTCTTCTATACTCCAAATACTAGCTTTGTCAGAATCTACTGTAAATGTTACGTAGTTTTTATCCTCTCCATAAGTTAAGTATTTATTATTAACTGTAGATTTTAATTTATATCCACCATCAACTTCTTCAAAGGAATAAAGACCTTTTTCATCTTCGCCATTTTTATCAGAAACAGTATATAATTTTTCATTTAATTCTTTACCATTTCCCTTAACATATAAGTCTGTTCCTTCATTCTTTAGGTAAAAACCATTTTCACCTTCTTCAATTTTCCAGCTAAAACTCTCCTCAAAATCCAAATAATTACCTTGTCTCAGCCATCCTTCGTTAACTCCATTGTCATCATATAGTGCATTTTTTGTACTGCCACTATAAATAATGTAACTTTCAGATGAATTAAATTCTGCAGTATCTTCTATAGGTGCAGCTTGTACACTAGAGAAACTTACTGCCATAGTCGCCATTGCACACAATGCCGATACTATTTTGCTAAAACTTTTTTTCTTCATAAAAATACCCTCCTTATAATTAATAATGTAAATCTAGGCTTTTAATCCTGTTGTAAATATGCTATTTATCATATAATTCTTTACATTAATTTCTTTTACACTTATAAATTATATAAAATACACTTTTATTTGTAAACGTTTTTATTTAATTTTATTGTTTTTTTACATAGATTTATTTATAATTTACCTTGAATAAAAAACAGCTATAAAAATAGATCAAAATTATTTTGTTTTTTATTATAATAGACTTATATATAATTAAATTTTTTCTATTTCTATATGAGATGAATTATCAAAATAACTATATTATAAGTCGTAATACCTTACAGTTTTCAATTCTTTTACATTAAATAAATTTTACCTATCTTGTTTATAAAAATTCTTCCCATTTATAAATTTACATATAAATAAAGGTTGGATTACTTTTAATGATATCCAACCTTTATTATAAAATTAAATTTTCTAAAGTTTATATATTAATATTTTCAAACTTTACTAATTACGTAGTTCTTCAATTTGCCAAACAGTTGCTTCTTCTGAATTATTTGTAAAAGTTACATATCTTCTATCTTCCCCATAGCTCATATATTTATTTGTCTCTACAGATTTTAATATATATCCACCTTCAACCTTTTCAAATACATAACTTCCTTTTTCATCTCCATCACTTTTATCAGAAACAACATATTCTCTATTATATAAATCTCTTACATTTGCCTTAACATACCAAGATGTCCCGCTATTCTTTAAATAATATCCTGTATCAGTTTTTTCAATATCCCATAAATATTTACTTTCATCTTCTACATATACACCTTGTTGTAGCCATCCTTCATATCTTCCACTGCTATCATATAATGTATTATCTTTATTATCACTATAAATAATATATTTAGCTTCTTCTTTTATATTTAATTCTGCTAGTGCTTCAGCCTCTCCTTTATATACCCAGTTAACTTCTTCAGCACCAAATACTTCCTTAACTGCTTTTGCTTGTTCTTCTGTTTCTACAACATATGGAGTTTCTTTAGATCCAATTCCCTTAAATGCCATTGTATATTGACCATTTGTTATTGTTTCTAAGTCTAATGATAAGAATTGAGTATCATATCCTTTTGTTGCTAATCCTCTATCTTCATATAAAAATGCTAATTTCCCATCCGCTTGTACACTCATAGTAGAGTATGCACTTTCATTTCCTTGAACTAAATAAAAATTATTTTTATCCCAATTGCTTACAAAATCACTTGCACTATCTTCATCTCCATTAAGTGCTTTATAGTATATTCCAACAGCTTGTCTAGTGTTACCTCCAGAACTTGGGATAGATTGTAATGCTAAATATTTATATTCACCAGTTTTAGTATCCTTTGCATATACTATATATGTTTCTCCATTTGTTCCTCTACAACTACCAAGTACTAATGACTTATGAGATTCTTCCCATTGTCCGGATTTAAATGTTTTATCATTTTCATCATAGCTAAATACATTAACGAATCTTCCGCTTCCTGTTCTACTTGATATAATAACATCTCCGTTTGGTAATTCTTCTACCTTAGCTTCATCTCCATTTGGTACAGGTGATTTTTCATCCCCAAGAATATTCCAACTGTCTCCAAAGTCATCAGAATAAAGTACATAATTCCCAAATCCTTTTGATAAAATAGCAGTGTATATTCTATAATATTCTCCAACTTTTACATATCTAGATTGCATTATTCTTCCTGATGCTGCAAAGATACCTGTCCAAGAATCATTTAACCCATATATTTTTTCTGTTATATCTATTGGGTCAGAAAATTTCTTTCCACCATCTTCAGAAACAAGTTTTGATACCCTAATAGGATTATCCTTAGTAGATCCTGGATAACTTTGACTTCCTGTAGCTGCAAGTATAAGAACCTTATCTGAATTTCTATCTGCTACCATAGCAGCATCACCAAAGCCATAACCTGTTTTACTATGACCTTCTGTTAGATTAACTTCCTCAGACCATTCTTTACCATTATCTTCTGATGATTTTATTAAAACATCTATTTGGTGATTTCCTAAGTCATTTTCATGTCCATATCTTAAATCATTTACTGCTAATAAAGTTCCATCATTAGTAGTTGCTATAGCAGGTATTCTATAACAATCATTCCCTCTTGGATTTTGCCATAATGCAATACTTCCTGCTGGCTTAACAGAACTGTCCTCAGTTTCAGCTTCTATTTGCCAAACAGCTGCTTCTGATTCTTTTTCTGTGAAAGTTATATAATTAGCATTTTCTCCATAACGCATATATTTATTTGTATCTACAGATTTTAACTTATATCCACCTTCAACTTTTTGAAGTAAATAACTTCCTTTTTCATCATCTCCTGTTTTATCAGAAACAACATATTCTTTGTTATCTAAATCCTTTTCATTTCCCATAACATAATAATTTGTTCCTAAATTTTTTAAATAATAACCTGTCTCATTTTTTTCAATTTTCCAAGTGTACTTATCTTCAGTCTCTGAATAATTTCCCTTTTGAAGCCATCCAACATAATATCCACCACTATCATATAAAGCATTATCTGTGCTTTCACTATAAATTATATAGTTAGTTTCAGCATCAATACTTTCTACGTTTTCAATAGTTGCAGCTTGTACGCTAGAGAAACTTACTGCCATAGTCGCCATTGCACACAATGCCGATACTATTTTACTAAAACTTTTTTTCTTCATAAAAATACCCTCCTTATAATTAATAATGCAAATCTAGGCTTTTAATCCTGTTGTAAATATGCTATTTATCATATAATTCTTTACATTAATTTCTTTTACACTTATAAATTATATAAAATACACTTTTATTTGTAAACGTTTTTATTTAATTTTATTATTTTTCCACTGCTTTTCTACATGGTTTTATTTGTAATTTACTCCCAATAAAAAAGAGCTGTAAAAACAGCTCAAAATTAGTTTATTTCTTTTGTTATAACTGTGTATTAATTTAAACTATATTTTATAATAATTTCATTAATACACATTTATAATTTAATATTAAAACTCCTTATTTCTTCTTTTTTAATGATATTCCAACTAATGAACTAGTACTAAATAGTAATAAACCAATTACTCCTAATACATTTTTAGCATCACTAGTATTTATCAATAATTCATCAAATATACTGTAATTATTATTTTTATGGTTTTCTCCTATTTTTATATTATCTAACTTTATATTTTCTGAATCTACTGCTTTTTCATCTACTAAGGTTTCTGATTCTACTTCTTTAATTTTGCCTGCTACATCTATTAAATTTTCTAGCTCTTTTCCTTCAGCTGAATCTGTTGCTTCTAATTGATTTGATTTTCCTGTTTCTTCAGCTGCCCCTGTTGATCCCCCTTGGTTTTCTTCTCCTACTTCCTCAGTTACTTCTTTTTCATCCACTAAGGTTTCTGATTCTGTTTCTTTAGTTTCATCTACTATATCTGTTGAAC
>JAFSER010000007.1 GCA_017435645.1 Clostridium sp.
AGAAAGCATAGCTTATATCCAGGTGGATTAAAGGAAACTCCATATAGAGAAGTATTAGCTAAGAAGCCTGAATTCGCTTTCGAAGAAGCAGTAAGAAGAATGCTTCCAACAGGTGTTTTAGGAAGAAAAATGCTTAAGAAGTTAAAAGTATACAGAGGTGAAGAGCACGGACATGATGCTCAAAAACCAGAAGTACTTGAATTAAAGTACTAATACAAGCTCGGGAGGAGGAATAAAAAATGGCAAAAGTTCAATACATGGGAACTGGAAGAAGAAAAAAATCAATAGCAAGAGTTAGACTTGTACCTGGAAATGGTAAAGTAGTTATAAACAACAGAGATATAGAAAACTATTTCGGATTAGAAACTTTAAGAATGATAGTTAATCAACCATTAGTTTTAACTGCAACTAAAGACAGATTTGACGTTTTAGTTAACGTTCATGGTGGTGGATTCACAGGTCAAGCAGGTGCTATAAGACATGGAATCACTAGAGCTTTAATAAAAGCTGATGAAAACTTAAAGCCAGAATTAAAGAAGGCTGGATTCGTAACTAGAGATCCAAGAATGAAGGAAAGAAAGAAATACGGTCTTAAGAAGGCAAGAAGAGCTCCACAATTCTCAAAGAGATAGTATTTGGAAGCTTACAAATCCTACAATCATTACGATTGTGGGATTTTTTTATATCTAAAATACCACAGGTTTCACCTGTAGTTCCAAAAAGCTTATAGAGATAAGTAGAAATAAAAAAATCTCCATTATAAAATTATAGTAGGGTTACTGATTATAAATATAATAGAAGGAAATATCTAATATTGGATAATGCTAGCTTATAATATAATATTAATTTTTATAGTTAATAGCATAAATTTAAATTATAAACTATATATTATAAGTTAATTTATAATAAGACATAATTAATTAGAAAAAATTAATGTTATTTGTAATTATTTAGGGAGTAATAATAGAAAAATATTGAAAATATTTAATGAAATATTATACAATTGATAGTATAGTAAAATTGTTAATTTTATAATATATAAAAAGTTAGTATATTTTTAACTTTGAATAACAAATATTTTTAAGTTATAAGTAATAACATTTAAACAAATTAATAAAGTCAGTAAATAAGGAGGAAGAAAATTTGAATAATTATATAATTAGTTGTTGTTCAACTGCTGATCTTTCAGAGGAACATTTTATTAAAAGGAATATATCATATATTTGTTTCCATTTTGAATTAGATGGAAAAGAATATGTAGATGATTTAGGGAAATCAATATCATTCAATAATTTTTATGAAGCAATGAAATCTGGAGCTGAAACAAAGACATCTCAAGTTAATGTTCAAGAGTATGAAGAATATTTTGAGAAGTTACTAAAGACAGGTAAGGATGTATTACATATAGCTTTATCTTCAGGTCTTTCAGGGGCAATAAATTCAGCTATGATAGCAAAATCAAATTTAGAAGATAAATATCCAGATAGAAAGTTATATATTGTAGATTCTATAGCAGCATCATCTGGATATGGATTATTAGTAGATAAAGCTGCAGATTTAAGGGATGAAGGAAAGAGCATAGATGAAGTTGCAAATTGGCTTAATAATAATAAAACAAAGTTAAATCATTGGTTCTTTTCAACAGATTTAACCTTCTATATAAAGGGTGGGAGAGTTTCAAAAACATCAGGTTTTATAGGTGGATTATTAGGAATATGTCCACTTTTAGATATGAATAATATAGGAAAGTTAATTCCTAGATATAAGATTAGATCAAAAAATAAAGTGATTAAGGCAATAGTTGATAAGATGGAGGAGAATGCAGAAAATGGACTAAATTATAATGATAAATGCTACATATCTCATTCATATTGCTTGGAAGATGCAGAACATGTTGTAAAGTTAATAGAAGAGCGCTTCCATAATTTAAAGGGAAAAGTTAAAGTTAACAACATAGGTACAACTATAGGAAGTCACACTGGACCTGGAACAGTAGCATTATTTTTCTGGGGTAAGGAAAGAAGCGAATAATATGATTAAAAATCTTTTTATAGATAAAAATTAATCAATATAAAATATAAACTTATTAAAAAGAAAATAAAAAGAAATTCTATTTATATAGCCAAGTATACTAATTATTTTTATAACAGTATACTTGGCTAAAATATTATAATTTAATAAGAATTAGATATATTATTTAAATTATTAAAATAATATATTTACTTAATATATAATGTTAAATATATAAAATTATAAATAAGTTTAATTGTGTGAAAAAAGATATAATAAGTACAATAACAAGATATATAATTATAAAAATAGTATTAAGGCTATTTAGATTAAGTTTAAGATATATGATAACAATATATAAGTATAACTGATGAAGTAAAAGTGGTTAAAATTACCTTTATTAAATTCATGTTAAATTTGCATTTAATTACTTAACAAATATTAAAAAATAATGTAAACTAATTCTGTAAAAAACGTAGAAAAGAGGAGTAATTTTGGATTCGTTAATGATCATAATAAAGTTATTAGGTGGATTAGGACTATTTATTTATGGTATGAAAATCATGGGTGATGGTCTTGAAAATGCAGCAGGAGATAAATTAAAATCCATACTTGAAAAAGTTACTAAAAATCCAATTATAGCAGTTTTAGTTGGAACTATTGTAACTGTAGTTATTCAAAGTAGTAGTGCAACTACGGTAATGGTTGTAGGCTTTGTTAATGCAGGTCTTATGAACTTAGCACAAGCTGCAGGAATTATAATGGGAGCAAATATAGGTACTACAATTACAGCACAGCTTGTAGCATTTAAATTAGATACTATTGCACCATTATTTGTTTTCTTAGGGGCAGCAGTAATAATGTTTGCAAAAAGAAAAAAGAAAAAAGATATTGGAAATATAATTTTAGGTTTTGGTATATTATTTGTTGGTATGGGACAAATGAGTTCAGCAATGAAGCCGTTAACACAGCTTCCAATATTTAATGATATATTAACTACAGTAGGTGGACATTGGTACTTAGGTATTATTGCAGGAGCTGTTATTACAGCAATACTTCAAAGTTCATCAGCAACTACAGGTATATTGGTAGCCTTAGCTACAGCAGGAGCTATTGATATTAATGCAGCACTTCCAATAGTATTTGGTTGTAATATAGGGACATGTATTACCGCAATGTTAGCATCTATTGGAACTACTAAGACTGCTCGTAAAGCAGCTATATTACATTTAATATTTAATTTAGGTGGTACATTATTATTTATACCAATACTAGTAAGTGGATTATTAGCAAATATAGTCTTAAGTATAAGTCCAGATGAGGTAAGTAGACAGATTGCTAATGCGCATACAGTATTTAATATTGTAAATACTGCAATAATGTTACCATTAACAGGATTATTAATTAAAACAGTTAACAGAATAATCCCTGGAGATGATGAAGACGAAAAGATAGGTCCAAAATATCTTGATGATATATTATTAGAAACTCCAGTAATAGCAGCAGGTCAAGTAGCAAAAGAAACTTTAAGAATGGCTAATAAGGCTAAAAAAGGATTAAAGCTAGCAATAGAGGCTTTTCAAAATAATGATGAAGAATTAGTTAAGAAAGTTTATGAAAATGAAGTAGTTATTAATAACTTAAATGAAGCTATTACTACATATTTAGTTAAGCTTTCAAAACGTGAATTATCAGATAAGGAATCCAAAATAGTTGCAGCAACATTCCATGTTATAAATGATATAGAAAGAATCGGAGATCATGCTGAAAATATAGCTGAATTAACTCAGCAAAAAATAAATAAGAATTTAGAATATAGTGATGAAGCTTTAGAACAAATTATGAATATGTATGAGAAAACTTCAGAAGCTTTACAGTTATCATTAGATAGTTATGCTAGCAATGATGATAATAAGGCAAAAGAGGTTTATACGATTGAAACAGAAGTAGACAAGATACAAAAGAAATATAGAGATCTTCATGTTAAGAGACTTTATGATGGAATTTGTAATGCATATGCAGGAACAATATTCTTAGATTTAATCAGTAACTTAGAAAGAGTTAGTGATCATTCACTGAATATAGCAGAAAGCGTAATAGAAAATAGTTAATAAAATATATACTCCAAGAGAAGACAGTATTGTTTACTCTTGGAGTTTTTTATTTGCATTAAAATACATATCTATATGAAAAAATATATTCTTATTTTGTATAGAAACTATAAAAAAGCAGATAATAAAATATGTCTAAAATTAAATTATAATTTCATATAAATCAATAAATATACTAATAATAATTAGTATTGTAATATACAAAATAAATAAGAAAGGAGCATGTCAGAACAGAAAAACTGCTAAGATTATGATAAGTATAGTAGCACTTTTATAGTATGGAATAATAATTATAAAATATATAGTGCAGTAAAGAAATTTATTATAGTAAGAGTAGATGGATTTTAACAAATTTTATAGGTTTTGACTGGGATTAATAATGAGAAAATTAAGAAAATTATCAGTATTAATAGTATTATTTGCTTTATGCTTTACACCAATTAAAGCTATGGCTGAAGATGGAGAAAAAATAATATTAATTGATCCAGGACATGGAGGTTTTGATGGAGGAGCTCAATCTAAAAATGGAACAATAGAAAAGGAAATAAATTTATCAATTTCATTAAAGCTTAAAGAAGTTTTAGAAGGAAAAGGATATAAAGTTTATTTAACAAGGGAAAATGATGAAATTATTGGAGAAGGTGGCTCAACTATAAAGGAAAAGAAGAGAGCTGATTTGAAAAAAAGAAGAGATATGAAGAGTGAGACAAATTGTGATATTTTTATATCTATTCATCAAAATATGTTTCCACAAGAAAAATGTTATGGAGCACAAGTTTGGCATGCTTCAAATGATATAAGTAAAAAGTTAGCAGATAATATCCAAGAATCTATAAAGGAAACTGTAAAGGATAATAATAAAAGAGTATCAAAACCAGCTGGTAATGATTATTTAATATTAAGAGATGACTATAAAGGAGCATCTATTTTAGTAGAGTGTGGATTTTTATCTAATAATGAAGAGGAGAAGAAATTACAAACAGATGAGCATCAAAATAATTTAGTTGAAGGAATTTCTATAGGAATAGACAAATACTTTGAAGAAAATACTAATAATTAAATAATTTCCGAGGAAATATAGCAAAAACTAAATATTTAGTACATATATATATGTTTTCTAACAGAGAGATAAGGGATTTTTAGAACTCTTTTCTCTTTTTTATTTTACAAAATATATTAATTTATATTAATAATATAGAATTTTTTATTATAACATAAATCAACATAAGTATTTTAACTATAATTAGAAAACTTTTAAACAAATAAAGTAAAAATATAAAATATTTACTATAATTCTAATTAGTATGGTAAAATATTGATAAGTATCGTATAAAGGGGAAAGATAGAATGAAAGAGATACATATTGATAAAATAGAAAGAGCAGTAGAATGCTTATGTATTGAAGCTAATTATAATTTATCTAATGACGTATTACAGGGATTAATAAAGTTTAAAAATAAAGAAAATTGGCCTATAGCAGAGGATATATTGGATAAGATAATTATTAATTCAAGAATAGCTAAAGATGAAAGAATGCCAATATGTCAAGATACAGGAATGGCTTGCGTATTTGTAGAAATTGGACAAGATGTTCATATAGTTGGAGGAAGTCTTGAAGAAGCTATTAATGAGGGTGTAAGAAGAGGTTATGAAAATGGATATTTAAGAAAGTCTGTTGTAAAGGATCCTATTGATAGAGTAAATACAAAGGATAATACTCCAGCAATTATTCATTATGAAGTTGTATTAGGTGATAAATTAAAAATAACTTTAGCTCCTAAAGGTTTTGGTTCTGAAAATATGAGTCAGATAAAAATGCTGAAACCTTCAGATGGTATAGATGGAGTAAAGGAATTTATAATTAAGGTTGTTAAAGAAGCAGGACCAAATCCATGTCCACCTATGATAGTTGGAGTTGGCATAGGAGGGACATTTGAAAAAGCAGCATACCTTTCAAAGAAGGCTCTAATAAGACCTATAGATAGTAAAAATAATAATAAGTTTTATAGCGATTTAGAAGAGGAATTACTAGAAAAGATAAATAAATTAGGAATTGGCCCACAAGGTTTTGGGGGAAGAACAACAGCTCTAGGGATAAATATAGAAACTTATCCAACACATATTGCAGGATTACCAGTTGCAGTAAATATAAGTTGTCATGCAACTAGACATAAAGAAGTTATTCTTTAGGAGGATATTTATGGAAATAAAATTAAGAACACCATTAACCTATGAAAAGATTAAGGATTTAAAGGCAGGAGATAGAATATTATTGTCAGGCAATATGTATACGGCTAGGGATGCTGCCCATAAGAGACTTATAGAATTATTGGATAAGGGATTAAGTCTACCAATAAATATTAATAATGAAACAATATATTATGTTGGTCCAAGCCCAGCAAAAGAAGGACAAGTTATAGGTTCAGCAGGGCCAACTACTAGTTATAGAATGGATGCTTACTCTCCAAAGTTATTAGATTTAGGATTAAAAGCCATGATAGGAAAAGGAGAAAGAAATAAGGAGGTAATAGATTCAATAATTAAGAATAAAGCTGTATATTTGGGGGCTATTGGTGGAGCAGCAGCATTAATATCCAAGAGTATTATAGCTTCAGAAATAATTGCTTATGAAGATTTAGGCGCAGAAGCTATAAGAAAAATTGAAGTTAAGGACATGCCTTTAATTGTTATTATAGATACAAATGGTAATAATTTGTATGATGAAGGACAAGAACAATATATAAACTCATTAAATAAATTATATAGATATGATAAAAATAATTATAAGTAGGCAAAACATATTTAATAATCCAAAATATCTATAAAAAGTAATGAATATATTAAAATTATAATTTAGAGAAATTATAAATGTAACTATAATGAAACCAGTATATATTTAATATCTATATTAGTTTTATAATTTTATTAATATAAGTTTTTACTATATATAAGCTATTTAAAAAAGAGGACTATCTAAAAAAAGATACTCCTCTTTTTAATAAACTTATAACTTTACTATTAATATAATTTTTATATTATATTCTATTTTAATGCTACTATGTTACTTAAAATGTAAAGATAAAACCTAAATCTTATAGAATCCTTTACCGTTAATTTCAGATACACCTATTATAGTAATAAATGCTTTAGGATCTATTTTTAAAATTTTAGTTTTTAAGTGAATCATTTGAGAGGAAGTAACAGCTACATAAAGCATCTTTTTAAGTTCATGAGTATACTCTCCTTCAGCAATAAGCGAAGTTACACCTCTATTCATATCTTTAATTACATATTCAATAATTTCTTCTTCTTTTTCACTAAGAATTAATAGCAATTTCTTGCTATCAAAGCCATTAATTACCTTATCAAGCACCACACTTTGAATAAACATAGATATAAAAGTATATAATGCTTTTGGTAATCCAAATATAATAGCACTTATAATTACTATTATACAGTTAATAGCAAAGCTTAATTTACCAATTTCAAAATTAGAATATTTTTTTCTTAAAATCATAGTAATAATATCTATTCCACCAGTAGAACCATTTCTAGAAAATACTAAAGCATATCCAATTCCACATAATACACCACCATATATACAATAAAGAAGTAAATCATCTACTTTTACTAATGAAGATAAAGGCTTAGTTATCATTAATGAAATTGATGAAGAAACCATACCAATAGCAGAATATAAAGTAAACTTCTTATTTAATTTTTTATAGCTAAGAATAAATAAAGGAATATTTAATATAAATAAAGTTATTCCAGAAGGAATTTCATAGATATATTGGAGGATTAAGGCTACTCCAGTAGCTCCACCACTTAATAATTGAGCATTAGCCAAGAATAGGTTAATGCCTAAAGAAGCGATAATACATCCTAGAAATATAAGGATAAAATCTAAAATCATGTGCTTGCTGATTGAAATATTACGTAACATTTTAAACTCCTTATAATTACAAGTAAATTTATACAAGATTAATGTATACAAAAAATTAGTACTTTATTAATAGATATTTTACTATTTAATAAAAATGTAATTTTTATACTTAGTAAAATATTATAATATAAGATATTATATTATAAAAGAGAATAAATCAAGGGGTGTTTTATAATATGTTTAATGTTTTAGTAGTTGATGATGAAAAAGAAATTAGAGATGCCATTGACATTTATTTAAGAGGAGAAGGTATGAAAGTATTTAAGGCTAAGGATGGAATTGAAGCTTTAGAAGTACTTGATAGAGAAAGGATACATTTAATAGTATTAGATATAATGATGCCAAGATTAGATGGTATAAAAACTTGTTTGAAGATCAGAGAAAATAGAAATTTACCAATAATAATGTTATCAGCCAAGGGAGAAGATAGTGATAAAATTTTAGGATTAAATGTGGGAGCAGATGATTATATAGCAAAGCCATTTAATCATTTAGAGTTAGTTGCTAGAGTTAAGTCACAGCTTAGAAGATATCAAAAGCCTCTAGAAATAGAAGGTGAAAGTCCTGATATAATAGAGATTAAGGACTTAGTTATCAATAATAAAGAGAAAACAGTTTACTTAAGAGGAGAGGAAATAAAAGTTACTGCAACAGAATTTAAAATACTTCAACTTTTATCTTCAAATTTAGGAAGAGTATTTTCTATTAAAGAAATATATGAAAGGGTTTGGGAGGAACAGTTTTATAGAAGTGAAAATACAGTAACAGTTCATATAAGAAGAATAAGAGAAAAAATTGAGATTAATACAAAGGAGCCTGAATATATAAAAGTAGTATGGGGAGTTGGATATAAAATTGAGAGAGAAAATTAAAAATTACATTACAGGAGTATGGGGAGTAGAAATTCTATTACTCATAGTATCTGTAATAATATTAGTAATAGGGTTTTATCAATCCTTCAATTATACATATTCAAAATTAGGAATAAATACTTTTGATGCTTTATTTAATGAAGAGAAATATTTGAGATCTATGATATATTATGATAGTGAAAGTATATCAAAATATATATATTCAAATTCAAATAATTTAGAGGATATTAGTGCATTAAAATATGAAAATGAACATTTATTAGATAATTATTATTATAATGATAGAATATTTTATGTTTTGATAAATAAGGAAACAGGAGATTTTACTACAAGTGATATTAATTTGTATAATTTTGTTTCTGGATCAGAAGGTAACACAACAATTTTAGAAGACAATATAAATTTATATTTTAAGGAAGGGGAATTAATTTCTACAAGAATAGATAATAATGAAAGTTATAATTATTATGTTAGTAATACAAGTGATAAAATAGATTTATCTAATGTAGAGAAATATATTGAAATTTACTTTTGTAATCCAAATTTATATTCTTATGTAATTCAAACAGAATCAATTACAGCTAAAGCTATGATATTGGCAACTATATTTGTTTCATTGTTGTTTTTTAAGATTATATTTAATGTGATATTCAACAGAAATAATATTCATTTAGAAATTAAGCTATTAAATAGATTATTTTTTGTAATAAGATATGGATATGCATATAGAAATACAAGAAATAAAATACTTATATCATTTGGAATAGCGATAACTGTGATAGTAATATACTTATATTTAGTTGCAGGGATAAAAAATCAAAATCTATTAGTAACATTTTTAACTAGATATCCATTTAAGGGAACATTAATATTAATATTAATACCTTTAATATGTGTTATATATTCATTAAAAAAAAGTTTAGATATTACTATTATTAATGATGGATTAAAGAAAATAAACTCTGGAGATTTAGAATATACTCTTGGAAATATAGGTGAAAGAGAGGTTAAAGAACTAGTAGAAAATATAAATAAAATAAAAGATGGATATAAAATATCATTAAACGAGCAGATAAAAAATGAAAAGTTAAAAACAGAATTAATTTCTAATGTATCTCATGATTTAAAAACTCCATTAACCTCTATTATTAATTATGTAAATATATTAAATGATCCTAATATAACAGAAGAGGAAAGAAAGGATTATTTAATGATATTAGACAAAAATTCTAAAAGACTAAAAACATTAATAGAGGATTTATTTGAAGCCTCTAAGTTAAATAGTGGGAAAATGAAGTTAGAGAAAAAATGTTTAGATATAGTATCTTTGGTATATCAAGGTATAGGGGAATATTCTAACTTATATGAAGAAAAGAATATAGAGTTTAAGGTCAATTCAACTGATGAAGAAATAATTTTAAAATTAGATGGAAAACTAATGTCTAGAGTATTTGAAAATTTAATAGTTAATGCTCTTAAATATTCTTTAAACAATACTAGAGTATATATAAATATTATAGATAATGAAAATTATGTAGATATATCATTTAAAAATATTTCAAATTATGAGTTAGATTTTAATACAGAAGATATTTTTGAGAGATTTACTAGAGCAGATAAATCAAGAAATTCATCTATAGAGGGTTCTGGAATGGGACTTGCAATAGCAAAAAGTATTATAGAGCTTCATGAGGGCAATATAAAAATTGAGGTAGAAGGAGATATGTTTAAAATATATCTTAGTATTCCTAGAAAATAATGTATAATCTAAATAGATTATTAATTATTAATGTGATAAGCTATTTATAGTATTAAATTTTAAATATTAAGGAGTGAGAAAATGAAAGTATTATTTGTAGAATATCCAAGATGTACAACATGCAAGAAGGCAAAAAAATATTTAGAGGATAATAATATTGAATTTATAGATAGACATATAGTTGATGAAAATCCATCTAAAGAAGAGTTAAAGCTTTGGCTTGATAAAAGTGGATTAACAATAAATAAATTTTTTAATACATCAGGTAAGCTTTATAGAGAAATGGAACTAAAGGATAAGGTTAAAACTTTACCAAAAGAGGAGCTTTTAAATATATTATCAACAAATGGGATGTTAGTAAAAAGACCAATTATAGTTACAGAAGATACAGTTTTAGTAGGTTTCAAAGAAGACCAATGGAATGAGATATTAAAATAAATATTTTAACATAAGTATACTTCTGCAATTATTAATATAATTTGATAGTTAATGAAAAAAGAAGTTATTCAAAGAGATAGCTTCTTTTTTTATGAATATTTTAAATTATTAAGATTTACAAGTATAATAAAGAAAATTATAATAGATACTATATGTTGTATGTATTTACTTTTGAAATAAGCAGATAATACTATATATAGTAGGAGGGTGAAAAGGTGGATTTACTAGAGGTTTGTAAAAATACTTTAAGAGAATTAAAGGATTATAATGATAGTTATACAGAAGAGAAATTATTTGAAGAATTAAAGAATATAATAAGACCTAATATGACAAATAGTGAAATTAGGGATTCAATTATACAAGTTTCATTAGAATTAACTACAGATACTGAACCAGAGTGGCAAAGAATTTCTGAGAGGCTTTATGTAGAAAGATTGTATGATGAAGTAAGAAAAAATAGAAATTTAAATAATAATGAAAGTTTATATAAAAATTTATATAAATTTATCAGAGAGTTAACTAATAAAGGTTTATACGGAAAGTATATTTTAGAAAATTATACAGAAGAAGATGTCTTAGAATTAGAATCAGAAATAAAGCCAGAAAGAGATTTTCTTTTTACTTATAGTGGAATTAATCTTTTAGCTAATAGATATTTAATTCAAGATTATGATAAGAGTAAACTAGAGTTACCTCAGCAAATGTTTATGGGAATAGCTATGCATTTAGCAATACCAGAAAAAAAGGAAAATAGAGTAGCTTGGGCTAAAAGATTTTATAATGTATTAAGTTCTCTTAAGGCTACTATGGCAACACCAACTATGTCTAATGCAAGAAAGCCATTTTATCAACTAAGTTCTTGTTTTATAGATACTGTTGATGATAGCTTAAAGGGGATATATAAGTCCTTAGATAATTTTTCTGAGGTATCTAAATTTGGTGGTGGAATGGGAATATACATAGGTAAGGTTAGAGCTTTAGAATCACCAATAAGAGGTTTTAAGGGGGCTTCAGGGGGAGTAATACCATGGATAAAGCTGTTTAATGATACAGCAATTGCAGTAGATCAATTAGGTGTTAGAAATGGATCAGTTGCAATTTGGATAGATGCATGGCATAAAGATTTACCAGAATTTTTACAGTTAAAAACCAATAATGGAGATGATAGAAAAAAAGCTCACGATATTTTTCCTGGATTATGTTATCCAGATTTATTTTGGAAGCTAGCAGAGACAGATATAGATGCTAATTGGTATATGATGTGTCCTCATGAAATAAGATTAAATAAAGGATATTCCTTAGAAGACTTCTATGGAGAAGAATGGGAAAAGAAATATTACGAGTGCGTTAATGATAAAAATATAAGTAAACGGGTTATGAGTGTTAAAGATATAGTTAGATTAATAATTAAGAGCGCAGCAGAAACAGGTACTCCTTTTGCTTTTTATAGAGATACTGCAAATAAGATGAATCCTAATAAGCATAATGGAATGATATATTCTTCTAATCTATGTACAGAAATTATGCAAAATATGAGTGCTATGGATATTAAAAAATCAGAAATAATAGATGAAAATGGAGATAAAATAATAGTTGAAAAGGTTAAGGCAGGAGATTTTGTAGTTTGTAATCTTTCATCAATAGTATTAGGAAACGTCGAAGTAAAAGATGATGAGGAATTAGGATATGTAGTAGAAACTCAAATTAGAGCTATGGATAATGTTATAGACTTAAATTATTACTCAGTGCCATTTGCAGAAGTAACTAATAAGAAATATAGAGCAATAGGACTTGGAACAAGTGGCTATCATCATATGTTAGCAAATAATTTAATACATTGGACATCAGATGAGCATAAGGATTTTGTAGATGATGTTTATGAAAGAATAAATTATCATGCTATAAGGGCTAGTATGAATATAGCTAAGGAAAAGGGAAGCTATCCTTGTTTTGAAAATTCAGATTGGCAAACTGGGGAATACTTTAGATTAAGAGATTATAAATCTGAAAAATGGATTGAGCTTCAAAATAATATTAAAAAATTTGGTATTAGAAATGGATATTTAATGGCAGTAGCACCTAATGGATCTACAGCTACTATTGCAGGAACATCAGAAGGTATAGACCCAGTAATGTCTAGATTTTGGCTTGAGGAAAAGAAGGGAAGTATAATTCCAAAAACAGCGCCAAATCTTAATGAAGAAAATTATTGGTATTATAATTCTGCATATAATATAGATCAAAAATGGTGTGTTGAAATTAATGGAATAAGACAAAGACATATAGATCAAGGACAATCATTTAATTTATATATAACTACAAATTATACTATGAGACAGATTATGAATTTATATATAGAAGCATGCAAAGTTGGAGTTAAATCTATTTATTATGTAAGATCAAAATCATTAACAGTAGCTGACTGTGAAAGTTGTTCAGCATAATATTAGTAACAATAAGAGAATTGGAGAGAAAAAGCATATGTTTGTTAATAAAAAACCACTTTTTAATGAATTTGGTGATATAGATATATCAAAAAAAAGGATAATTAATGGCAATACAACTAATTTAAATGATTTTAATAATATGAAGTATGGATGGGTTTCAGATTGGTATAGGCAAGCAATGAATAATTTTTGGATTCCAGAAGAAATAAATCTAGCTCAAGATTTAAAGGATTATAATAAACTAACTAAGGATGAAAGACTAGCTTATGATAAAATACTTTCATTTTTAATATTTTTAGATTCAATTCAAACAGCTAATATATCAAATATAAATAACTATATATCAGCTAGTGAAATTAACTTATGTTTAACAATTCAGGGATTTCAAGAAGCTGTACATTCACAAAGTTATAGTTATATGTTAGATACGATTTGTTCACCAGAGAAAAGAAATGAAATTTTATATCAATGGAAGAAGGATAAGATTCTTTTAGAAAGAAATAAGTTTATTGGAGATTTATATAATAATTTTTTAGAAAATCCTTCGAAGGTTAATTTAGTAAAGACTCTAATGGCAAATTATATACTAGAGGGGATATATTTTTATTCAGGCTTTATGTTCTTTTACAATCTTGAAAGGAATGGGAAAATGCCAGGCTCAGCTCAAGAGATAAGGTATATAAATAGAGATGAAAATACCCATCTTTGGCTGTTTAGAAATATATTAAAAGAAATTCAAATAGAAGAACCAGAGGTATTTACTAAAGAATTAAAAGATGAGTTAAAACAGATGATGATATCAGGAGTAAACAATGAGATTTTATGGGGACATTATGTAATTGGAGATAATATTCAAGGGTTAAATAAAAATCTTATAACAAGTTATATAAAATATTTAGGAAATAAGAGAATGAAGGCCATTGGATTAGAAGAAATATATGAAGGATATTCTAAAAATCCAGCTACATGGGTAGACATATTTGCAGATGCTAATTCAGTAAAGACAGATTTTTTTGAGGCAAAGTCAACAGCTTATGCTAAAGTAGGAGCATTAATAGACGATTTATAAAGAAAAAACGACTAAAATGTAAAAAAAAGTATAAATTAATAATATAAATTTAGAAAAATTATAGATAGAAATATAAAAATTTTTAAAAGATTAAATACAAATAGAAAATTATAAAAATTATGTGTATTTTTATTAACATAAAGAAAAAATATGGTATAATACAAGAGGTTATAATTAACAAATAAAGTAGATACAAATTGATTTTAATTTAGTAGGTTGCTTTATAGCTAGTAATTTAAGGAGGAATCTCAAAAAAATGAAAAAAGGTATAGCTGCATCTAAGGGATATGCAATAGGAAAAGTATTTTTACAAGAACATGAAGAGATAATAATAACAGATTCTAAAGTTTCAGATGTAGAAGCAGAAAAAGAAGTTCTACATAAGGCTCTAGAAAAAGCCAAGGTTCAACTTAGCGCAATAAGAGATAAGGCATTAAAGGAAATAGGAGAACATGAAGCTCAAGTTTTTGAAGCACACCTAACTTTATTAGATGATCCTGAATTTACAGGGGGAATGTTATTAGAAATTGAATCTAGTAGCATTAACGCAATGAAAGCAGTTGAAAATGTAACAAACACTTTTGTTATGATTTTTGAATCAATGGAAGACGAATACATGAAAGAAAGAGCTGCTGATATAAAAGATGTTTCTAAGAGAATAATTTCTAATTTAGCAGGAAAGGGTGGAGACGATTTTGCTATTACAGAAGAAAATACAGTAGTTGTAGCTCATGATTTAACTCCATCAGATACAGCTCAATTAGATAGAAGTAAAGTAATTGGTTTCCTAACTAATATTGGAGGAAGAACTTCTCACTCAGCTATTATGGCTAGAACTTTAGAAATACCTGCAATAGTTGGACTAAAGGACATTACTACTTCAGTTAAAAATGGAGATACAGTTATAGTTGATGGTATCGAAGGTATATGTATAATAAACCCAGATCAATCAGTTATAGATGAATATACTGCAAAGAGAGAAAAATTCTTAGCAGAACAAGAAGAATTAAAGGAATTAATATCAGTTAAAACAGTTACTAAGTCAGGAAGAAGAATTGAAGTTTGTGGAAATATCGGATCACCTGCAGATGCTGAAGCAGTAATTGCTAATGGTGGAGACGGTGTTGGATTATTCAGAACTGAATTCTTATATATGGATAGAGATTCTGCTCCAACAGAAGAAGAACAATTTGAAGCTTACAAAAAAGTTCTTGAAGTAATGGACGGAAAGCAAGTTGTTATAAGAACATTAGATATTGGTGGAGATAAAACACTACCATACTTACCATTACCAGAGGAAATGAATCCATTCTTAGGATATAGAGCTATAAGACTATGTTTAGATAGAAAAGATATATTTAAAGTTCAAATAAGAGCATTACTAAGAGCTTCTGTATATGGAAATCTTGCAGTTATGTTCCCAATGATTTCAGGCTTAGAAGAATTCCAAGCTGCAAAAGAATTTGTTGAAGAATGTAAAGCAGAATTAAAAGCAGAAGGAAAGGAATACTCAGAAAAAATTCAATGGGGTATAATGGTAGAGATACCTGCTGCTGCTGTATATGCTGATGAATTAGCTAAGCATGTAGATTTCTTCTCAATAGGGACTAATGACTTAATTCAATATACATTAGCTGCAGATAGAATGAGTGAAAAAGTATCATACCTTTATAATCCAATGCACCCAGCTGTATTAAGATTAATAAAGATGACTATTGATGGAGCTCACAAACATGGTAAGTGGGTTGGAATGTGTGGAGAAATGGCAGGAGATGAAACAGCTATTCCTACATTAGTTGAATATGGTTTAGATGAATTCTCAATGAGTTCAACGTCAATTTTAACAGCTAAAAAAATAATATTAGAACAAGAATAATTAAATTTAAGAAAAGTCGCATACTATAAATGCGGCTTTTTTATTTTATATAATATTTTACAAGGTGGTGTATTATGAAAAAAATTATAGAGATGTTTATAGCATTCTTTAAAATAGGAGCCTTTACCTTTGGAGGTGGATATGCCATGATTCCATTAATAGAGCAGGAAGTCATAAGGAATAAAAAGTGGATTGAAAAAGATGAGTTTATGGATGTTTTAGTAGTATCACAAAGCTTACCTGGCGCAATAGCAATTAATCTTTCTATATTTTTAGGGTATAAAATAGCTGGAATTATAGGTGCTATTATAGCAGTACTTGCAGTTATCCTACCATCCTTTTCTATTATTTTAATTATAGCAGCATTTTTTATGCAATTTAGAGATAATTATTATATAAATGCAGCTTTCAAAGGAATAAATGCAGCAGTTCCATTATTGATATTAATGGGAGCTATAAGCTTAAGTAAAGGAATAGATAAAAACATTAGGAATGTTTTAATAATAATAATTGCTCTTGTAGGATTAGAATTTCTTAATATAAATCCAATTATAGTAATTATAGCTTCAGCCTTATATGGAATTATTTTTCTAAGAGAGAAGGTGGAGAAGTAGTGGATTTATTAATTAGAGTTTTTATTGAGTTTTTAAAAATAGGAACATTTAGCTTTGGTGGGGGATATGCAATGCTACCTTTTATTCAAAAAGAAATTGTAGAAAAAAATAATTGGATTAACATTAATGAGTTCATGGATATTATAGGAATATCACAAATGACACCAGGGCCTATTGCAATAAATTCAGCTACATTTGTTGGATATAAGATTTCAGGAGTTATAGGTAGTATTACAGCTACCTTAGGAGTAGTTTTTACATCATTTATATTAGTATCTATAATAAATAAGTTTTTAGAAAAGTTTAAGGAATCAATAATAATAAAATCAGCATTACTTGGAATGAGACCAGTTTTAATTGCTTTAATACTCAAGGCTTTTATTGATTTAGCTATAGAATCTTATATGGATGGCAAAAGTATAGTAATAGCTTTTATTATAATTGGAGTGTTAATGGGAAAAAAGATTCAACCAATTTCATTAATAATTTTTTCGGGGATAATGGGGATAATTTTTTATACTTAGCTTTTAATTATGTGGATAATTTTATGTTATAAAAAATATTAAAAATTAACTAAGTATACAGGAAAAAGTATGGTAAGGCTATATTAATAATAAATTATTCATAGTTTATTTAGAGTAATAAAAAGAAGCAGGAGTAATAAATTAGTAAAGAATAAAATAACTAATAAATTTATAAAAATGTAATTTTGAAAGGAAGGTAGTATGATTAAAGTTATTAAGAATATTAAAGTATATTCCCCTAAGTATTTAGGTATAAAGGATGTAGTAATAGTATCAGATAAAATTGAAGGAATATATGATAGTGTTAATATACCTAAAAATTTTATAAATATTGAAGTTATTAATGGAGAAGGAAAATTACTTTTTCCAGGGTTTATAGATAATCATGTACATATTAATGGAGCTGGTGGAGAAGGGGGATTTAGAAGAAGAACTCCAGAAATAATGCTGAGCTCATTAATTACTGCTGGAATTACTACAGTAGTAGGTTGTATAGGTATAGATGGAGTCTGTAGGAATATGGCGAGCTTAATAGCTAAAGCAAAGTCATTGGAAGAAGAGGGAATTACAACATATTGTTATACAGGCTCTTATGAGATACCAGTTAAACCTTTAACTGAATCTATAAAGAAAGATATAATGTTAATAGATAAAATAATAGGTGTTGGAGAAATAGCAATATCAGATACAAGAAGTTCTCAAGCGACATATGAAGAATTAGTTAAAGCTATAGCACAGTCTAGAGTTGGCGGATTATTGTCTGGAAAATCAGGAATTGTGAATATTCATTTAGGAGATGGAACAAGTAAATTGGGATATTTATTTAAATTAGCTGATAACTCAGAAATTCCACTAACTCAAATATTACCTACTCATATAAATAGAAATGGTGATTTATTTAAATCTGGAGAGGAGTATATAAATAAGGGTGGATATATAGATCTTACAACTAGTACTCCTGTAGATCAATTAGCTCCAGGAGAATTAAGGGCAAGTGAAGCATTTAATATATTAGTAAAAAATAAATCTAATATAGAAAATGTTACTTTTTCATCAGATGGAAATGGAAGTTTGCCTATATTTGATGATAAAGGCAAGATTGTAAAGATAGGAATATGTACAGTATCAAGTCTTTATGAAGAAGTAGTAGAGTGTATAAAAAAATATGGAATACATATAGAAGAAGCATTAAAGGTTATAACATCAAATGTTGCTAAGGTTCTGAAATTGAATAATAAGGGAAGTATTGAAGTTGGAAAAGATGCTGATTTAGTATTAGTAGATGAAAATACATTGAAAATAAAAGATGTAATAGCTTTAGGAAAAGTTATGCTTAAGGATGGAGAAGTAATTGTTAAAGGAACTTTTGAATAGATTAAGTAGCTAAAATTTAAGGTATTATATTTAAAGAATTTACTATAAATTGAAGAAGGAGCTCGCACATTAAGTGCGATAGCTCCAAATTAATAAGTTGTATTAAAAAATAGATGTTGACCTATAGTTTTTGAATCTTTTTTTTCAACAGCCTGCATCCAAGTACATGTAGCAATATCAGGATTATAAAAGAATAAAGCTTCATTTGTTGGATCATTTCCTTCAATAGCATCATAGACAGCATCATAGCATTCTTGAGTTGGAACAACGTTTATTTCGCCATTTACTACACAAGAAAATGCTTGTGGTTGAAGTATTACCTCCTTTATACTATTTGGGAAACCTGGGCTAAGCACTCTATTTAAAATAACCGATGCAACTGCAACTTTGCCTTCATAAGGCTCACCTTTACTTTCAGCATAGACTATTTTGGCCATTAAGTCTAAATCATCTTTTGTTAAATAAATTATTTTGTCATTTTGATTAAAAACTTCTACTGTTTCTCCTGTTTTGCTATTTATTAATAATGCGTTTAGTTCTTCATTTAAAATATCTTTTCTAATTTCTAATGTATTGGTGGAAGGTAAGATGTTAATATAAGTTACTTCTGTAGCCAATACATTTATATTTGCTGAAAATAAAAGAGTTATTAATAAAATAGATGTTTTTATTAAATATTTCATAAATAACCTCCTTTTGGATTAATAACAATCCAAAATTATTGTTACCTAAATAAAAAAATTAATACATAAATTGTTGAATTTTTTCTTGATAATTATTATAGCAATCTAAAATAAACTCTCTTTTTTTACTAGAATCCTCATAATTTTTTTCAATTTCTTTTGAAAAATCAGAGTAATTATCAATAGTTTTTTCGTATATAACAGACTCTTTAATAGAATTTAAATAAGGAGAGTATGAATTTAGATATTCTAAAAAGGAATCATAAATCTCCATACATCCATCAGGTATAGAAATATAGTTAACATCTTCTTTTATCTTATTAAATGTCTCTTCTTTTTTATAAATATCATCTACAATAACCGTAAGATCTCTACCATCCTCCCTAATTTTATTTATGGCAATAGATAAATCCTCATTTAAAAATGAAATATCTTCATTATATTTATCTAATTTATTAATAAAATTACTTATTTGAGAATTTTTAAAGCTAGAGTCCCTATTAAGTTTTATTAAAGTATTAATGTAGCTTGAAAAACTAGAAAAGTATTCCAAGGTAGTACTAGGAAAGTAAAGTGATACATCATTACTTTCTAGTTCAGAGTAATTTAATTTACAAGTTTCTAAAAATACATTAAGTTTTTCTATAGACTCAGTATTATTAATTGACTGGGTATTATTTAAGGTTTCAAGGATATAATTATAAAGGGTAATTGTTGAATTAATTGCATTTTCTAAGGTTTCTTTAGGAACAGAGGCTTCAGTAGAAATTTCATCTATATTTGATGTTAAAGTTAATAAGTTATTTAAATCACTAATGCCATTAGATAATAATTCTTTACTTTTTTCTGTATCTATTGTTAAATCCTTTTTGCCATCATTTATGGATAAATTAATAGTAGTAATATCATTACAGATATTTTGTATATATCTTTTGGATCTGTTTTCTTTTGAATTGTAATGTAAAAATAATGAAATAGATAAAACTAGAAATAATAATATAAAAGTAAAAATTATTATATTTTTCTTTGACTTAAAATAGTTTAAAGGACCTTTATTCATAAACTTATCACTCCTTAATACTCTTTACATAAATTTATATTATTATAGTAATTAAAATATTATTAAAAAGTTTAAAAAAAATAAAGTATTATACTAAGATTACATTAATTGGTGTATAATTATTATAGTAGAAATAGTTTGGGGGAGCCTTTTATGGAAGAAATAAGTACTTTTTTAGTTAACTCATTAAAAAATATAACAATATGGTCAATATTAGATATTATAGTAGTTGCATATATATTTTATAAAGGCTATTCATTAATAAAAGAAACAAGGGCCGAGCAACTTTTAAAGGGTATAATTTTGATGATTATACTTATTCCTATAAGCTATTTATTGAACTTAGAAATGCTTAATTTCATTTTAAATAAGACTTTAACTATAGGATTATTATCTGTAGTTATTATTTTTCAACCTGAAATAAGAAGAGGATTAGAGCATATAGGAAGAAGTGCATTTGAGGAGATAGGAAAAGTAGAACATGAGAAAAATAGAAGTATAGTTGTAAATGAGATAGTAACTGCAGTTGAAAATTTATCAGAAACAAAGACTGGAGCATTAATAGTTGTTGAGAAGCTTACAATGCTTGGAGATATTTTAAATTCAGGAACAATCTTAGATGCAAAGGTTACAGCTAACTTAATTGAAAATATATTTGTAGTAAATACACCACTTCATGATGGTGCAACTATAATAAGAAAAGATAGGATACTAGCTTCTGGTTGTGTCTTACCATTAACTAATAATAATACAATTAATAAAAAGCTAGGAACAAGACATAGAGCTGCCATAGGATTATCAGAAATATCAGATGCAATAGTAATAATTGTATCTGAAGAAACAGGGACTATATCCTTAGCTATTAACGGTAAACTAACAAGGAATTATAATAAAGAAAAGTTAAGAATAATTTTATTAAATATGCTTGAGCAAGGTGAAAAGAAAAATGTTAAAGCTGCTGGGAAGAGGGTGAAGGCATGGATAAGAAAGAAAAAAACAGAATAATAATACCTATAATATGCCTTTTGTTATCAACTGGATTATGGTTTTATGTAACTAATGTTGAAAATAAAATTAGAACTACTGAGATAAGTAAAATTCCAGTAGAATTAATAAATGAAGAGGCCTTAGCTTCATCTAAATTAGCTATAACTCCAGGTCAGGAATTTTATGTTACATTAAAGGTTGAAGGAAATACAAACGATATAAATAAGATAAAGAAAAGTGATTTTAAAGTACAGGTAGATTTAAGTGAATATGCTTGGAAAAAGGGAGAGAATAAAGTTTCTGTTTCAATCGTTGATTATCCAATTACAGTTAGTATACGAAATACTAATACATTATCTATAACTATTAACATAGAAGACTTAGTAGAAAAGACATTACCTATTACTTCAGAGTTAGACATAACTCCAGCACATGGATATTTTGCATCTGATCCAGTTATTACTCCAGAAAAGATAAAGGTTTCAGGGGCAGAATCAGTAGTTACAAAAGTTGCAAAATTAGTTATTTCTGATATTAAAAGTGAAGTAGAAGAAACAATAGTTGCTAACTACAAAGTAAAAGCCTTAGATGAGAATAATTCAATGGTATCAGGTATAACTCTTTCAGAGGATACTGTTACTGCAGAAGTTAAAATAAGTAAAGGAAAATCTGTTAAGGTTAATATTGCTACTACAGGAAATTTACCAAATGGAGTTAAGATGAAATCTATAGATAGTAGTAGAAGTACTGTTGAATTATTAGGACCAAAGGAAACACTTGATACTATTGAATCAGTAACTACGACTCCAATAGATCTATCTGAAATTAAAGAAAATAAAGAGATAGATTTATCTGTTATAGTACCTGATGGAACAATAATAGTGCCTGCCGAACAGAATTTAACTGCAAGGGTAAATGTTATTACAATGGTATCTAAGAAGTTTACTCTTAAGTTAAATATAAAAGGTATTATAGATGGATTAAATGTACTACCAAGTAAAGAAAATATAGAAATTACCCTAAAAGGATATGAAGATGCTATGGAAAGTGTAACAGAAGATAATTTTGAGGCAACTATAGATGTGAGTAAATATAAAGAAGATGGAACGTATGAAGTAACTCCAGTAGTTAAAACAAAGGATTTAGATAAGGATTTTAAAGTAGAAGCTATAGAGTCTATTAAAATAACTGTATCTAAAGAGATTGCTCAAACTATGCAACAGAATGTATCTGATGAGAATGATTAAATATTTGAGATTTGAATGAAATATTTAAAATTTATCCTTGATATATAAAGTATAGTTAGAAATTTATAATATTATAAAGATAAACAAATTTTTAACTGTACTAATTTAAAAGTTAGCATAAATACGTTTAATTATAATAAAGTATATTTAAAGTGAAAAATGTAGAAAATGGTATAATCGAAGTTTGGTTATGCCATTTTTTTATGACAAAATACAAGGTATTTCCTAGGAAATTATAAAAATAGGGAGAAATATACATTATATATATTAATAAAGACCAGAATCTCGGATTAAAATTATTATAAAAAAATTCATATTCTATCTGTTTATATTAATAGTAAAAAAATATTTTATATATATATTGTTGTGTATAATACTTATCAAAATTTATGGTAAGTATAAGAAAATACATATATTATTTATATAAATTAATATATTATTTAGATGTTATTAGATATTAATATATGCTAAAATAAGAAATGAAATTTTAAAATTAAAGATATAAACTTTATTTCTATAGATAGTTATGTAACTAAAGAATAATTAGAAAGGGAGGAGAACTTAAATGACTTTAAGAATTAACAATATATCATTAAGTATAGATGAAGATAAAAGCCTATTAAAAAATAAGGTTGCTAAAAAACTGAGAATTTCTAAAGATGAGATAAAAAATCTTAAAATAATAAAAGAAAGTTTAGATGCTAGAAAAAAGAATGACATTAAATATATATATTGTGTAGATATTGAACATAGCAATGAAGAAAAATTAATGAAAAAGATTAAGGATAAGGATGTTAGATTAGAAGTTCCTAAATATAATGCAGAAATAAATTCAGGTGAAAAACAACTTAATTCTAGACCGGTAGTAGTTGGATTTGGTCCAGCAGGTATATTTGCAGCACTTTTATTAGCAGAGAAGGGATATAAACCTATAGTAATAGAACGTGGAGAAGATGTTGATAAAAGAACTGAGTCTGTTAATAAGTTTTGGGAAACAGGACAATTGAATCCAGAGTCTAACGTACAATTTGGTGAAGGTGGAGCAGGAGCCTTTTCAGATGGAAAGTTGACTACAAGAATTAAAGATAATAGATGTGATTATGTTTTAAGAGCATTAGTTAAAGCAGGAGCACCAGAAGAAATAGCTTATATAGCAAAACCACATGTAGGAACTGATTTATTAAAAGGTGTAGTAAAAAATATAAGAGAAAAAATAAAGGAATTAGGTGGAGATGTATTATTCTCTCACAAATTAGAGAAAATAATATTAGAAAATGATAATTTAAAATCTATTATAGTAAATGGGAAAGAGATTACATGTGAAAATTTAATTTTAGCAATAGGACATAGTTCTAGAGATACATATGAAATGTTAAATGAAGTTGGAGTATCTATGGAGCCTAAGGCATTTGCTATAGGAGTAAGGATAGAACATCCACAAGAAATAATAAATAAAAGTCAATATGGTGATATGCATAATCATCCAAGACTTAAAGCAGCAGAATATAGATTAACATATCAAAGTGAAAAGTTAAAAAGAGCTGTATATTCTTTCTGTATGTGTCCTGGAGGAGTAGTAGTATCAGCAGCTTCAGAAAATGAAAAATTAGTTTCTAATGGTATGAGTTATCATGCTAGAGATTTAGATAATGCTAATTCAGCATTAGTTGTTACAGTAGGGCCAGAGGATTTTAAAGGGGATTCACCTTTAAGAGGTATGGAATTCCAAAGATATTATGAAAATTTAGCCTATAAGTTAGGTGGTTCAAATTATAAAGCACCAGTACAACTTGTGGGAGATTTCATGAAGGATGAAATAAGTACAAAGCTTGGAAATGTTAAACCAAGTTATACAGGTGGATATGTATTTGAAGATTTAAGAAAATGCTTACCGGAGTATGTTATAGAGGCATTAAAGGAAGCTATAGTTGATTTTGATAGAAAGATAAAGGGCTATGGGAATTATGATGCAATATTAACAGGAATAGAAACAAGAACTTCAGCTCCTGTAAGAATTATAAGAAATGAGAATTTAGAAAGTATATCTGCAAAGGGTGTATTTCCAACTGGAGAGGGTGCAGGTTTTGCAGGAGGAATAATATCAGCGGCTGTAGACGGATTAAAAGTAGCAGAAAAAATAATACAAGAATATAAACCTATAAAATAAAATATAAGAAAATATTCTGAAAAATTAATTTTCAGAATATTTTTTGTTAAAATATAAATATACATATTTATTAATAAGACAAGTATTAATAATATTTTTAGGTTTATTAATAAAGCTATAGTTAGAATTGAAAGAATATTCTTAATAATTTTGAGGGAAATAATTAAAAAATAACTATTATAAGAGGAGAGAAGCTATGAGTAAAAATTTTGATGACTTATTAAAGAGAGTAGAGGGGTATAATAATAAGAAAGTAGCAGTAGCAGTGGCGCAGGATGAGGCAGTATTAGAAGCTATTAAGGATGCAAAAACAAAAGGAATTGCAGATGCTATATTAGTAGGGGATGCATATAAAATAAGAAAAATAGCAAAGAAAATAGAAATGGATATTTCTGAATTTGAAATTATTAATGAACCAAATACAACAAAGGCAACTTTAGAAGCTGTAAGATTAGTATCAGTAGGTAGAGCAGATATGGTTATGAAAGGATTAATAGATACAGCTACTTTTTTAAGAAGTGTACTTAATAAGGAAGTAGGATTAAGAACAGGAAATCTTATGTCTCATGTTGCAGTTTTTGAAATAGAAGGAATAGACAGATTAATATTATTAACAGATGCAGCATTTAATACATATCCAGATTTAAAAGCAAAGGTACAGATATTAAACAATGCAGTGAATGTAGCTCATGCTTGTGGAATTAAAGTTCCAAAGGTAGCTCCAATTTGTGCAATAGAGGTTGTTAATCCAGATATGCCAGCAACATTAGATGCAGCTATATTATCTAAAATGAATGATAGAGGACAAATAAAAGGCTGTATAGTAGATGGTCCTTTAGCTTTAGATAATGCATTATCAATAGATGCAGCAGAACATAAGGGTATAAGCGGAGAAGTAGCAGGAAAGGCAGATATTATGTTACTTCCAAATATAGAATCAGGGAATGTTATGTATAAAACATTAGCATATACAGCTAAAACTAGAAGTGGAGGACTTTTAGTTGGCACATCAGCTCCAGTTATTTTAACATCAAGAGCTGATAGCTTTGAAACTAAGGTGTATTCAATTGCATTAGCAGCATTAGTTGCAGAAACAAATAAATAAAATATAAGGAGAGGGGAGTTTAAAAATGACATTAAAGTTACTTATAATTAATCCGGGTTCAACATCAACTAAAATAGGAGTTTATGATGGAGAAAATGAAGTATTAGTAGAAACTTTAAGACATACAGCAGAGGAAATATCAAAGTATGATACGATTTTTGACCAGTTTAAATTTAGAAAAGATATAATATTAAATTTATTAGAAGAAAAAAAATTTGATATCAGAAATCTAGATGCAGTAGTTGGTAGAGGTGGTTTACTTAAACCAATGGAAAGTGGTACTTATAGGGTTAATGAAGCCATGATTAAGGATTTAAAGGAGGGTGTTCAAGGAGAGCATGCTTCAAACTTAGGAGGAATTATTGCTAATGAGATAGGAGAAGAGTTAAATATACCAGCATTTATAGTTGATCCTGTAGTTGTAGACGAGCTTCAAGATATTGCAAGAGTTTCAGGAGTGCCTGAATTGCCAAGAATAAGTAAGTTCCATGCATTGAATCAAAAGGCTGTGGCTAAGAGGTATGCCAAAGAAATAGGGAAAAATTATTCAGATTTAAATTTAATAGTTGCACATATGGGTGGAGGAGTTTCAGTAGGAGCTCATAAAAAAGGTAATGTTATAGATGTAAACAATGCGTTAGATGGAGAAGGTCCATTTTCACCAGAAAGAGCAGGAACAGTACCAGTTGGTTCATTAATAAAAATGTGTTTTAGTGGAGAGTACACAGAAAAGCAAGTATATGAAAAAATAGTTGGTAAAGGTGGATATGTAGCATACTTAGGTACAAATGATGCAAGAGATGTACTAAAGCTTGCATTAGAGGGAGATGAAAAAGGAACTTTATATTTTAATGCTTTTATATATCAAGTATCAAAGGCTATTGGGGAAATGGCAACAGTTTTAGAAGGAAAGGTTGACAGAATAATACTTACAGGTGGTATAGCATATTCAGAAAAGGTTGCGGATGATATTAGAAAGAGAACCGGTTGGATAGCAGATATAACAAATTATCCAGGTGAGGATGAATTACTTGCATTAGCACAAGGTGCTATAAGAGTAATGACAGGAGAAGAAGAAGCAAAAGTATATTAAAAAATAATAAGTTGAATATATAGATATAGGATAATTAGTAAATTCACTAAGAACTCTTATATCTTTTTTATTTAATAATTATTAAAGAAGATAATTAAATAAAAGGGATAAGAATAAATAGCTTAATTGTAGGATTAAAAGATTATATGGTAAAATAATCCTGAGGAGATGATAATATGATAACTTCCTTTAACATAAATAATAAAATGACTATGATATCTGAAATGAGAGGGGATAGTATATTTCAGGTTTTAGAATATTGTGATTTAGAAGGAGCTGACGATTTAAATTTATCAGTTCAATTAGATTTTATGAGAAAATCATCAGTTAGATTAAAACAAATTAGGATGATACTTAACGATAGTTCAGTAAAGATTGCGTCAGGAGCCATGAGCTATATGAAAGGTGAGTTAGAAATACAAACAAAGACAGATGGATTGATAGGATTAGGAAGAAAATTTTTTGCTAGTAAGGTAACTGATGAAACGATGTTTAAGCCTATTATTAAGGGAACTGGAGAAGTTTTTTTAGAACCTAGTTTTGGACACTATATTTTGCTTGAATTAGAAGATGAAGAGATAATAGTTGATGATGGATTATTTATTGCCTGTGAAGAGGGAGTAAAAATAGAACCTATTATGCATAAAAGTATTTCTTCATTACTATTAGATGAAGATGGAGTATTTCAAACTAAGTTAAGTGGAAGTGGAATTGTAGCATTACAAATACCAGTTCCGTATAAAGAGATTCTAAGATGTAAGCTATTTAGAGATACCTTAAAGGTAGATGGAAGCTTTGTTATTTTAAGAAGTGCCAATGTAGAATTTACTATAGAGCCATCAGGAACTAGTTTAATTGGAACTGCTATTAATGGAGAAGGTTTTCTTAATGTCTATAGGGGAACAGGGGAAGTTTGGTTAGTTCCAACAGAACCTATATATGAAAAATTACGAGATAAGGGTATAAAAGAGCTAAAAGAGCTTAAAAGATATGATAATATGGAAAATTAAACTTACTTCATTGTAATAAAGTTGTAAATTGATAAAAAATAGATATAATTTATAGTAGTATCCAAAAAAATAAGGAGTGAGATATTTGGGTCAATCAGAAAGTAAGATTAAAAATCCAGAAATAGATTTATTTTTTGAAGCTGTTTTAAAACTAGAAAATATAGATGAATGCTATAAGTTTTTTGAAGATGTTGCAACGATAAATGAATTGAAAGCATTAGCACAAAGAATATATGTTGCTAAGTTGTTAAAAGAAAAAAATATATACACTGAAATTGCAGAGAGTACTGGAGCTAGTACGGCTACAATAAGTAGAGTAAATAGATGCTTAAACTATGGGACAGGTGGTTACGAGTTAATTTTAGAAAGATTAGAAAAAAATAAGAAATAATAAAGTTGTAATGTAGAAATTATAAATATATACTAGTATTATTATAATATGTATAACTAATTGAAAAAAGAGAGGTAAAAAATATGAGCAGAATATTTGGAACAGATGGAGTAAGAGGTATAGCAAATACTGAGCTAACATCTGAAATAGCTTTTGGTTTAGGGAGAGCAGGAGCTTATGTATTAACAGAAGGAGCTCACAAACCAAGAATACTAGTTGCTAAAGATACAAGGATATCAGGAGATATGTTAGAAGCATCTTTAGTGTCAGGAATATTATCAGTAGGTGCAGAAGCTGTTATACTAGGTGTTGTTCCTACTCCAGCAGTAGCTCATTTAATAAGAGAGTATAATGCAGATGCAGGAGTTATGATTTCAGCATCACATAATCCAGTAGAATATAATGGAATTAAATTTTTTGATAACAGAGGATATAAATTACCAGATGAACTAGAAGATGAAATTCAAAGAGTTATGGAAAGTGGGTTTGAAGGAGTTCCTAGCCCTACAGGAAATAACCTTGGAAAGTCAACTTTAGAAGTTGGAGCTCTTGATGAATATATAGATTATGCTAAATCAACAATTCCAGTTGATTTAAAAGGATTAAAAGTTGCCTTAGATTGTGCAAATGGAGCATGCTATAAAGCTGCTGTAAGTGCATTTAGAGAATTAGGTGCAGAAGTATATGTAATTAATGATAATCCAGATGGAAGTAATATAAATGAAAAGTGTGGTTCAACTCATCCAGAAGAATTACAAGAATATGTAGTTAAAAAGAACTGTGATCTAGGTTTTGCTTTTGATGGAGATGCAGATAGATGTTTAGCTGTAGATGAAAAAGGAAATCTAATAAATGGAGATTTTATTTTAATGTTATGTGCTAAATATCTAAAAGATTTAGATAAGCTAAAAGATGATATGTTAGTAGTAACAGTTATGAGTAATTTAGGGTTAGATATTGCATGTAAAAAAGAAGGAATAAAAACTATCAAAACTAAGGTTGGAGATAGATACGTATTAGAAGAAATGCTAAAGAATGGATATGTTTTGGGTGGAGAGCAATCAGGGCATATAATATTCTTAGACTATAATACAACAGGGGATGGATTAGTTACAGCACTTCAGGTGGCTGCTATAAGAAAGAAAAGTAATAAGAGCTTAAGCGAGCTTGCTGGAATTATGAAGGAGCTTCCTCAAGTATTAGTTAATGCTAAGGTACCTAATGATAAGAAAAATATCTATTTAGAAGATGAAGAAATAATAAATGAAATAAATAGAATAGAAGAAGCTTTACATGGAGTTGGTAGAGTATTAATAAGACCTTCAGGTACAGAGCCACTAGTAAGAGTTATGCTAGAAGGTGAAAATCAAGAAGAAATAGATAAAATGGCTCATGGATTAGCTGATTTAATATTAAGTAAGATTTAATTTATAAAAAAATATAAAATTTATATATTATAACACGAAAACAACATGTAATTATAACAATATATATAGAAAAATTAATTATAAAGTTATAAATTTAATAATACAAATAATATTAAAATATTACAAAATTTGAGCAAATAGCATAGTTGGAAATTCAACTATGCTATTTTTATACTAATTTATAACTATATATTAATAAAAAATGTCGAAAATAATATAGAATAAAAATAATAATTAATTAAGAGTTTAAAGTAAATATTATTAAATTAATAAAAAATACAGAAAATTCATACTAATATATTAAAAAATAAGCAATTTAATTGATTACAAAAAGATAATTTGCAAAATTTTTTAAAAATTCTTGACACTATCCTTAGATGGTAGTAAAATTTTAGCAATAATAAAATTAATAAGACCTTACGATTATAAATGCAATGAAGGAGACGTTTATTTAGATTAAAAGTTTAAGAGAGTTCATGGTTGGTGCAAATGAATACTTTACTAAATAAGAATCACTCTAGAGCAGTATTACAGAAAGTATTATTATATTAGTAAGTAATAACCGGTAAGCACCGTTAAAGGCAAGGGTTTGTTGGAACCTAGTGATTGTATAAATTAAGGCGGAATTATACCACCATAATGATTCTTTCATTAAGGGTGGTTTTTTTATATTTTTTAAAGGGGGTTATGATTTTGGAAAGACATGTATTATCAGTATTGGTTAGAAATTCATCAGGAGTTTTAACTAGGGTATCAGGGTTATTTTCAAGACGTGGATTTAACATTGATAGTTTAACAGTTGGTAGAACCGAAAATGAAGAAATATCAAGAATGACTATTGTATTAATAGGTAATGATGATGTTTTAGAGCAGGTAATTAAACAACTAAATAAATTAGAAGATGTTCTAAGAGTACATGAATTAAAATCAGAATATTCAGTCTATAGAGAGCTTGTTTTAATAAAAGTAAAAGCTTCTGCTGAAAAAAGAGGGGCTATTAATGAAGTTGTAAAGATATTTAGAAGTAAGATTATAGATGTAGCACATAACACAGTAACAATAGAATTAACAGGTGATGATAGTAAGATTAATGCTTTAATAGATCTTGTAAAGGAATATGGAATTGTAGAAATAGTTAGAACAGGTATTGTAGCATTAGAAAGAGGAGATAGTGATATAACAAGATATGGAGAATACTTTAATTAATAAGTGAGCTTGGAGGTAAGAAAATGAGCAAAAAGTATATAGAAATCTTTGACTCCACATTAAGGGATGGAGCACAAGGTGAAGATATTTCATTTTCTCTTGAAGATAAGATAAAGGTTGCTATTGCTTTAGATAAATTAGGAGTTTCTTATATAGAAGCAGGTAATCCAGGGTCCAATCCAAAGGATATGGAATTCTTCAAGAGAATGAAGGAAATAAAGCTTGAAAATTCCAAGCTATCAGCTTTTGGAGCTACTAGAAAAGCTAATATAAAGGTTGAGGATGATAATAATATTCAAAGCTTAATCAAAGCTGATACAGAAGTTGTAGTCATATTTGGGAAATCATGGGACTTTCAGGTTAAGGAAATTTTAAAAACTTCTTTAGAAGAAAATTTACATATGATAAGAGATTCAATAACATATTTAAAAAGTCATAATAAAGAAGTTGTATTTGATGCAGAACATTTTTTTGATGGATACAAGTCAAATAGTGATTATGCTATAGAAACTTTATTAACAGCTCAAAAGGCAGGAGCAGATGTAGTGACATTATGTGATACAAATGGTGGTACAGTATCATCTGAAATAAAAGAAATAGTTCAAAAAGTTGTAGAGAAAGTAAAAATAAAAATAGGTATTCACTGTCATAATGATATTGGTATGGCTGTAGCTAATTCAATAATAGCTGTTCAAGCTGGTGTAGAACATGTACAAGGTACCTTTATTGGAGTAGGGGAAAGATGTGGTAATGCTAATTTATCATCAATAATACCAACTTTACAATTAAAGCTTGGATATAATGTTATATCAGAAAAAAATATTTTAGAGCTTACTAAAACAGCAAAATATATATCAGAAATATCAAATATTAAATTACCAAATGGTATGCCATATGTTGGAGAGTCAGCATTTGCTCATAAGGGTGGAATGCATATAGATGCTATTTGTAAAACGCCAGAATCTTATGAACATATTAAGCCTGAGAAGGTTGGAAACGATAGAAGATTTTTAATTTCAGAGGTTAGTGGAAAAAGTACAGTTTTAAAAGAAATACAAAAGTCTTTTCCTGATATATCTAGAGAAAGTGAAGAGGTTAATAAGATAACCAATATACTTAAGGAACTAGAGTATGAGGGATATAAATTTGAGGGAGCTGAAGGGACTGTAGAACTTTTAATTAGAAAAGCTTTAGGTAAGTACAAGCCGTTCTTTGAATTAAATTATTTTAAAACAATAGGTGAACAAACTTGGAATACAAAGGATTTTAACTCTACGGCATTAATTAATATTACAGTAGAAGGAAAAAATAAAATGACAGCAGCAGAAGGTGACGGACCAGTTAATGCACTTGATAAGGCTTTAAGAGAAGCACTAGAATGTTTTTACCCACAGTTAAAGGAAGTTAGACTTATTGATTATAAGGTTAGAGTTCTAGATTCAGAAAGTGCAACAGGAGCTAAGGTAAGAGTATTAATAGAGTCAACAGATGGAATAGAAAATTGGAGTACAATTGGAGTATCAAGAGACGTTGTACAGGCAAGTTTAATTGCTTTAGTTGATTCTATTGAGTATAAATTAATAAAAGATATAGAAAAGAAAATTAAAACTTATTTTTAAAAGGGGGATAAAAAAATGGGAATGACAATGACTCAAAAGATTCTTGCAGCCCACTCAGGATTAGATAGCGTAAAGGCAGGTCAATTAATTGAAGCAAATTTAGATTTGGTACTTGGAAATGATATTACATCACCAGTAGCAGTAAATGAATTTTATAAATTGAAATTAGAAAAAGTTTTTGATAAAGATAAGGTGGCTATTGTACCTGATCACTTTACACCTAATAAAGATATAAAAGCAGCAGAACAAAATAAGATGATAAGAGAATTTGCAAAAGCAAAGGATATTACTAATTATTTTGATGTTGGAGAAATGGGAATAGAACATTGTTTAATTCCTGAAAAGGGATTAGTTGTAGCAGGAGATGTTGTTATTGGGGCAGATTCACATACTTGCACATATGGAGCATTAGGTGCTTTCTCAACAGGAATAGGATCTACAGATATGGCTGCAGGAATGGCTATAGGTAAATGTTGGTTCAAGGTGCCTTCAGCAATAAAATTTGTATTAAAAAATAAACCAGCAAAATGGATAAGTGGTAAAGATATTATACTTCACATCATAGGAATGATAGGAGTTGATGGAGCTTTATATAAATCCATGGAATTTGTAGGAGATGGAATAAAATATCTTTCTATAGATGATAGATTTACAATGGCTAATATGGCTATAGAAGCAGGTGGAAAAAATGGTATTTTCCCAGTAGATGATATAACTATTGAATATTTAAAAGAGCATTCTAATAGAGAATGGAAAGCTTATGAGGCTGATGAAGATGCTGAGTATGATGAAGTTTATGAAATAGATTTAAGTACTTTAAGACCAACAGTATCCTTCCCTCACTTACCAGATAATACAAGGACTATTGATGAGGTTGGTGATATAGAAATTGACCAAGTAGTAATAGGATCATGTACTAATGGTAGAATTTCAGATTTAAGAGTCGCTAGAGATATAATCAAAGGTAAAAAGGTTAAAAAGGGAGTTAGATGTATAGTATTCCCTGGAACTCAAGCAATATATCTTCAAGCATTAGAAGAAGGAATAATTAAGGATTTAGTTGAAGCAGGAGTAGTATTTTCAACATCAACTTGTGGACCTTGCTTAGGAGGACATATGGGAATCTTAGCTAAGGGAGAAAGAGCTGTATCTACTACAAATAGAAACTTTGTAGGAAGAATGGGACACGTTGAGTCAGAGGTATACTTAGCAAGTCCAGCAGTTGCAGCTGCATCAGCACTTACAGGAAAAATAACAAACCCTGAAACAGTTTAGAGAGTGATAAAGGAGGAATATTCGATGAAGGCAAAAGGTAGAGTTTTTAAATATGGAGATAATGTGGATACAGATGTAATAATTCCAGCAAGATATTTAAATACTTCTGATCCAAAGGAATTAGCAGCTCATTGTATGGAGGATATAGATAAGGAATTTGTAAATAATGTTCAAGATGGAGACATTATAGTAGCTAACAAAAATTTTGGATGTGGTTCTTCTAGAGAACATGCACCAATAGCAATTAAGGAAAGTGGAGTTAGTTGTGTAATAGCATCTACATTTGCAAGAATATTTTATAGAAATGCAATTAACATAGGATTACCTATATTAGAATGCGATGAAGCAGTTAAGGCCATAGATGCAGGGGATGAGCTTGAAATAGATTTTACTACAGGAGTTATAAAGAATAATACAAAGAATGAAGAATATCAGGGAGAACCTTTCCCAGAGTTTATGCAAAATATAATTAACTGTGGTGGATTAGTTAACTATATTAAAAAATAAATTAGTTATATCTAAAAAAATAAAGTAATAAGCAATAAAGATTTATTTAAAGAGGGCAAATTAAGATAATATTTAACCTAGGGGGAGAATTTATGAATTATAAAATAGCTGTTATACCTGGAGATGGAATTGGTCCAGAGGTTATAGAACAAACTGTGAATGTTTTAAATTGTATTGGGGATAAATTTAATCATACTTTTGAATATGAATATTTATTAGCAGGTGGATGCGCTATAGATGAGACTGGGACACCTTTACCAGAAAAAACTTTAGAAGCTTGCAAAAAAGCAGATGCAGTTTTACTTGGAGCTGTTGGAGGTCCAAAATGGGATGATCCAAATGCAAAGGTTAGACCAGAACAAGCTTTACTTGGTTTAAGAGGCGGAATGAATTTATATTGTAATTTAAGACCAGCATTATTATATGCACCATTAAAGGATGCGTCTCCATTAAAGGATAGTGTAATTGGAGATGGGATAGATATATGTGTAGTTAGAGAATTAACAGGAGGCATATATTTTGGAGAAAGAGGAAGAGAAGAAATAGATGGAGTACAAGGTGCCTATGATACTGAAAGATACAATGTAAAGGAAGTTAAAAGAATAGCTAAAATAGCTTTTGAAACAGCTATGAAAAGAGATAAAAAGCTTACAAGTGTAGATAAGGCAAATATATTAGAAACTTCAAGACTTTGGAGAAGCGTTGTAGATGAAATGGCAAAGGATTATCCACAAGTAGAAGTTAATCACATGTATGTAGATAATGCATCTATGCAATTAGTAAGAGATCCAAGACAATTTGATGTTATTGTAACTTCAAATATGTTTGGAGATATTTTATCAGATGAAGCTAGTATGATAACAGGTTCAATAGGAATGTTACCATCAGCATCTTTAGGAGAGGGAACACTTGGAATGTATGAGCCTATACATGGTAGTGCACCTGATATAGCAGGCAAGGGAATAGCTAATCCTTTAGCAACAATTCTTTCAGCAGCTATGATGCTTAGATATAGCTTTAATTTAGAAAATGAAGCGAAGACTATAGAAAATGCTGTAGTTAAAGTATTAGAAGAAGGCTATAGAACTGGAGATATAATGAGCGATGGTATGAAGCTTGTTGGAACTAATGAAATAGGAAGGTTAGTATTAGAGAGAATATAAATGAGAGGTGATTTATATGAGGAGTGATGCAATAAAAAAGGGACCACAAAAAGCACCACATAGATCATTGTTGAAAGCAACAGGATTAACAGATGAAGAAATAAATAGACCTATAATAGGAGTTGTTACTGCACAAAATGATATAATTCCAGGTCATATTAATTTAGATAAAATAGTTGAAGCAGTAAAAAAAGGAGTATTGATGTCTGGTGGAACACCGATTGTATTTCCTACTATAGGAGTATGTGATGGTATAGCAATGGGCCATGAAGGTATGAGATATTCTTTAGCAACTAGAGAATTAATAACAGATACTATTGAGTGTATGGTTAGAGCACATGCCTTTGATGCTATAGTATTAGTTCCAAACTGTGACAAAATTGTTCCAGGGATGATGATGGCTGCTTTAAGACTTAATATACCTGCAGTAGTTGTAAGTGGAGGTCCAATGCTTGCAGGAAAATTCAAGGATAGAGATATTTCACTTTCTACAATGTTTGAAGCAGTTGGAGCTTTTGAAAATGGAACTATGCTAGAAGGTGATTTATATGAAATGGAAAACAAAGCTTGTCCAACATGTGGATCTTGTTCAGGTATGTTTACAGCAAATTCAATGAACTGTTTAGCTGAAGTATTAGGTTTAGCTTTACCAGGTAATGGAACTATACCAGCTGTATATTCAGAAAGGATTAGACTTGCAAAACATGCAGGTATGAAAATAATGGATTTATTAAAGAAGGATATTAAGCCAAGAGATATAGTGACTGAAAATTCAATCAAGAATGCATTAACTGTAGATATGGCTTTAGGTTGTTCTACTAATAGTATTCTTCATTTACCAGCAATAGCAAATGAAGCTAATATTGCTTTAGATTTAGAAATGGTAAATAAAATATCTGAAGGAACGCCTAATCTTTGTAAATTAGCACCGGCATCAGATATCCATATTGAAGAATTATATTGGGCTGGCGGAATTCAAGCAGTTATGAAGGAATTATCTAAAAAAGATCTTTTAGAATTAGATTGCATAACAGCAACTACTAAGACTCATAAAGAAAACTTAGAAGGGGTAAAAGTCCTTGATTACAATATGATTAGAAACATTGATGAGCCACTAAGTGCAACAGGTGGTATTAGAGTATTAAGAGGAAATCTTGCATTAGATGGAGCTGTTGTTAAGAAATCAGCAGTATTAGAAGAAATGTTAGTTCATAAGGGACCAGCAAGAGTATTTAACTCAGAAGAAGAGGCAATATCAGCAATTCTTTCTAAGAAAATAGTAAAAGGTGATGTAGTAGTTATTAGATATGAAGGGCCTAAGGGTGGTCCAGGTATGAGAGAAATGTTATCACCAACATCAGCTATTGCAGGGATGGGCTTAGATAGACATGTAGCATTAATTACAGATGGAAGATTTAGTGGAGCCACAAAGGGAGCTGCTATTGGACATATTTCACCAGAAGCTGCAGAAGGTGGATTAATAGGGTTGGTAGAAGAAGGAGATATTATTTCAATAGATATACCAGCAGGAAAGCTTGAGTTATTAGTTGAAGAAAATATTCTAGAGGAAAGAAGAAAGAACTTTAAACCTCTACCACCAAAAGTAACAGATGGGTATTTAGGCAGATATGCAAGATTAGTAAGCTCTGCTAGCACAGGAGCTGTATTTAAATAAATACTGAGAATTTATATTATATATTAAGGGGGGAGGATTAATATGATTATAACAGGAGCTGAAATTTTAATTAAATCTCTTATAGATGAGGGTGTTGACACTATATTTGGTTATCCAGGTGGAGCAGTATTAAATATCTATGATGAATTATACAAATATAGAGAGGAGATAAATCATGTCTTAACAGCACATGAACAAGGAGCCTCTCATGCGGCAGATGGATATGCAAGGGCAACTGGTAAGGTTGGAGTATGTTTAGCTACTTCAGGTCCAGGAGCTACAAACCTTGTAACAGGAATAGCAACAGCATATATGGACTCTATTCCAATGGTAGCTATTACAGGAAATGTAGCTAAATCATTATTAGGAAAGGATAGCTTCCAAGAAGTTGATATAACTGGAATTACAATGCCTATAACTAAACATAATTATATAGTAAAAAATATTAATGATTTGCAAAAAATTATTAAAGAAGCATTTTATATAGCAAAAGAAGGAAGACCAGGTCCAGTACTTATAGATATTCCTAAGGATATAACACAAGATAAAGGGGTATATGAAAAGTTAATTCCTAAAGAATTAGTTAGAAAGAGTAAACATATATATGATGAATCTTTAGAAAAAGTTGCAAAATTAATAAATGAGTCAGAGAAACCTATGATTTATGTTGGTGGTGGTGTAGTAGCATCATCAGCTTATAAAGAAGTTTTAGAGCTAGTTGAAAAAATAAATTCACCAGTAGCAACATCACTTATGGCAATATCATCAATACCATATAATCATCCATTATATACAGGGATGATAGGAATGCACGGAAGTAAAGCATCAAATTTATTAACAAGTAAATGTGATGTATTAATTAGTCTTGGAGCAAGATTTAGTGATAGAGTTATAAGTAGTCAAGAGCATATAAAGAATGCAAAAGTAGTGCACATAGATATAGACCCAGCAGAAATTAATAAAAATATTAAGGCTGATGCGTTTATAGTAGGGGATTTAAAAATAGCACTTCAAAAGCTTATTCCAAGTTTAGAAGAAAAGAAAAATGAAGAATGGCTAAATGAAATGAATAGACTTAAAGCTTTAAATGTTGAAGATACTTCTGAAACAGGAGAATTAACTCCAGAATTTTTATTTAGAAAGCTTAGCGAGCTTGACGATGGAAATCTAGTAATTACAACAGAAGTTGGACAACATCAAATGTGGGCAGCACAATATTTTAAATTTAAAACTCCAAGAACGTTTATATCTTCAGGTGGACTTGGAACAATGGGATACGGATTAGGAGCATCTATTGGAGCTCAGATTGCATTGAAAGATAAACAAGTAATAAATATTGCTGGAGATGGAAGCTTTGGAATGAATTGCAATGAGCTAGCTACAGCTGTTAAAAATAATTTACCATTAGTAGTTATTATAGTTAACAATAATGCTTTAGGAATGGTTAGACAATGGCAGAATTTCTTCTATGAAGGAAGATATTCACAAACAACTTTAAATAGAGGAACAGACTTTGCTAAATTAGCAGATGCTTTTGGAGGCAAGGGATTGAGAGTAACTACAAAGGAAGAACTAGTGCCTGTACTTAAAGAAGCATTTGAGTATAAGGGACCTGTAGTAATAGATTATGTAATACACAATGATAAGAAGGTATTTCCAATGGTTGCACCTGGTGCAGCAATTAACAATATAATCAGCGAAGAAGATATTTAATAGTGGAGGGGTAAAAATGGCAAAAATGTTTTATGAAAAGGACACTAATCTAGAATTATTAAAAGGAAAAAAGGTTGCTATAATTGGATATGGTAGCCAAGGACATGCACATGCATTAAACTTACATGAAAGTGGAGTAGATGTAGTAGTAGGTCTTTATGATGGAAGTAAATCATGGAAAAGAGCTGAAGAAGCTGGATTAAAGGTTGCTACAGTTGCAGAAGCAGCAAAAGCAGCAGATGTTATAATGATTTTATTACCAGATGAAAAACAAGCACAAGTTTATAAAAATGAAGTAGCCGCAAACTTAGAAGCAGGTAATGCTTTAGTATTTGCACATGGATTCAATATTCATTATGGACAAATAGTTCCACCAGCAGATGTAGATGTATTTATGTGTGCACCAAAGGGACCTGGACATATGGTAAGAAGAACTTATACTGAAGGATCAGGAGTTCCTTGTTTAATAGCTGTATATCAAGATGCTACAGGAAATGCTCGTGACTTAGCTTTAGCTTATGCTAATGGAGTAGGTGGAGCAAGAGCTGGAATTCTAGAAACTACATTTAAAGATGAAACTGAAACAGATTTATTTGGAGAACAAGCAGTTTTATGTGGAGGCTGTACAGCACTTATAAAAGCAGGTTTTGAAACTTTAGTAGAAGCTGGATATGCTCCAGAAAATGCATATTTTGAATGCTTACATGAAATGAAATTAATAGTAGATTTACTATATCAAGGTGGTATGAGTATGATGAGATATTCAATTTCTGATACTGCTGAATATGGAGACTATGCTATTGGTGATAGAATAGTAACTGAAGAAACTAAGAAAGAAATGAAAAAGGTATTAAAAGAAATCCAAGATGGAACATTTGCGAAGAATTGGTTATTAGAAAATCAAGTTGGAAGACCAATGTTTAACGCAAGAAGAAGAAGTGAAGCAGAACATCAAATCGAAAAAGTTGGACAAGAACTAAGAGGTATGATGAGCTGGATAGATACTAAAAAGTTAGACTAATATTATAAGGTTTTATAAAATGCAAGTATATTTACTAAAATGATAGGTAACTACTTTAAAAGTAATCTATCAGTAGATATACTTGTATTTATTTTATTGAGAATAAATTAGATATATTTTTATAGTTTTTAGAATAGTTATATTTTTAATATTATTTATAATGATTAATATAAAAGATAATATTAATACATATCAATATAACAATTTTAACTATAAGGTTGATAATAATTCACATAAAAAATAGTACTTAATATAGAGTTAAGAGCTTCATATAAAAATAGAAAAATTATTAATTAATAGTAATGTTAACTCTAATGAATCCTAAAGCTTATTTAGTATATTTTAATTACTTTATAGAAAAAATAAGATTAATTATTATTAAGGAGGAGTTAATATGAAAAAATTAATAATAGGATTTTTAATAGCTTGTAGCATAGGATTCACTGCTTGTGGAACTACAAATACAGAAAGTCCAGAAACTAACAATAGTTCAAATTCAGGAGAAATGAATAATGGAAATAATAATTTAGAATCAGTAATGGAAGAAGAGAAAGCCTCTATAAATGATTTATATATAGAACTTAATGAAATGGTTAATGGAGGTATTGAAAATATAAAAGAAAATGATTGGAACACTTATAGCACAGAATTTAAAGATAAACTAAAAGATCTTAGAAGTAAAATTGAAGATACATCTATGACGGGGATATTAGATGATGTAGATAATTTATTTAATCAATATGATACAGCAATAAGAGAGCATAAAGATGTTGATAATAGTAAAATTGATGAAATGAAAACTAAAATAGAAAATTTCTTTAAATAATTATTCAAAGAGTTTATATTAAATATTGATTAGTGTGGTAAATAATATATCAATATTAGTATAGACTCATATTTTTATTTAGATATAATTAAGTTATAGATAAAAAGTAGAAAAATTATTTGCAAATAAGAAATATAGTAGAGGATTGTATGAATTATGTTTATATATTAAAATGTAGTGATAATACATTTTATACAGGATGGACAACTTCCTTAGAGAGAAGATTAAAAGCTCATAATAGTGGGAAAGGAGCTAAGTATACTAAGGCTAGATTACCGGTTCAGATAGTATATTTTGAAGAATTTGATAATAAAATAGATGCTATGAAAAGAGAGTATGCAATAAAAAAATTATCAAGAAAAGAAAAATTAAAATTAATAGATGGATTTAATTAAATTATATATTAGTGAAATATGAAAAATAATAAATTAGTATAGAACTACATTTTTTGCAGTAATTATATTTTGAAATATTTACATAAAGAATAGTTCATTAATTGATATAAAATTAATGAAAATGTACAGAAATAATATTATAAATAGAAGTTAAAAATAAGCTATAGGAAGAATAGGAATACTTTCTATAGCTTATTTTTCAATAGAATGATAAAGTTATATAATTTAAATTTTATAGTAAATAAATCCATAATATGAATATATGTCTATACATCTATATGTATAGCTATTAGTGGAAGAAAATAAGAGAAAAGAGAAGAAAATGAAAAATATTTTATAAAAATAATGGTAATTGATGAATTTTAAATAAAAATAGTTTATTTTGAATAAAAATAATGATAATATTAGTATATAAATTTAAGCAATATGCATAATATATAATATAATTTAAATTTATAACTAAAAAGAAAGGAGAATAGTAAGAAAAAAAGCGCCAGAACTAAATTTAAATATGATGCTTTTTGATATAAAAAAGAATATAAGTTTAGTTGACGAGGTTGGGGAGTATCGAAACTTCGGCGGGTGCCCCACGGTATTTCACACTACCGTTAAAGACTAATAAAACTGTGAAGTGATTTGCAGCACAATATTAGTTAGGTGTTAAAACCTTCAAAAATCATCACATAATATATGAAATAAAATTAATACTAAATATAATGTAATGATATTTTCAAAAGATAAAGTAATAATAAACAATGTAGACAAGGAAGGAAGATAAAATATGTGTGGTATAGTTGGATTCATAGGAACAAAGAAAGCATCTCCAATATTAGTTGAAGGATTATCTAAATTAGAGTATAGAGGATATGATTCAGCAGGAGTAGCAGTAATAGAAAATGAAGAAATAAAGGTTAGAAAATATAAAGGTAGACTAAAGAATTTAGAAGATAATTTAAAGGTTAATCCTCTATATGGATGTATAGGAATTGGACATACTAGATGGGCAACTCATGGAGAACCATCAGATACTAACTCACATCCTCACACTAATAAAAATTCAACAATTAGTGTTGTTCATAATGGAATTATAGAAAATTATATAGAGCTTAAGGAATGGCTTGGGAATAAAGGTTATGAATTTTATTCAGAAACTGATACAGAAGTAATCCCTAATTTAATAGATTATTACTATAAAGGTGATTTATTTGAAGCTGTAACAAAGGCAACAACTAAACTGGAAGGTAGCTATGCCATTGGAGTTATTTGTAAAAATGAGCCTGATAAAATTATTGCAGTAAGAAAGGATAGTCCTTTAATAGTTGGTATAGGTAATGGAGAATATTTTATAGCTTCAGATATACCAGCAGTAATTAATCATACAAGGGAAGTTTATTTATTAGAAGATAAAGAATTTGTAATTTTAACTAAAGATGGAGTTGAAATTAAGACAGAAAATGGAGAAAAAATTCAAAAAGAAATATATCACGTAACTTGGGATATAGATGCAGCTGAAAAAGGCGGATATGAAGATTTTATGTTAAAGGAAATCCATGAGCAACCAAAAGCTATTAAAGATACATTAAGCTCTAGAGTTATAACTAATTCACCTATTAAACTAGATGATATTAATTTATCCAAGGAAGAATTAGAGTCTTTTGATAGAGTATTTATTATAGGATGTGGTACAGCTTATCATGCAGGATTAGTTGGGAAAACTATAATAGAGAGATTAGCTAAAATCCCAGTAGAAGTTGATATTGCATCAGAATTTAGATATAGAGAACCATTAATAACAAATAAATCATTAGTAATTATTGTTAGTCAATCAGGTGAAACAGCAGATACATTAGCAGTATTAAGAAATAGTAAAGCTATAGGAGCTAAGGTAATAGCTATTACTAATGTGGTTGGAAGTTCAGCTTCAAGAGAAGCTGATTATGTTCTTTACACTTGGGCTGGTCCAGAAATAGCAGTAGCTTCAACAAAGGCATATGAAACTCAATTAATAGCATTCTATATTCTTGGAATTTATTTTGCTGAATTAAGAGGAACTATAGAAGAAAAGCTGGCTAATGATTTAAAGGAAGAATTATTAGCATTACCAGAAAAGGTTAATAAAATTTTAGAGCAGAAGGATAAATTACAGGAACATGCTTCTAGAAATTATATGGATAAGGATGTATTCTTCCTAGGTAGAGGATTAGATTATGCTGTTGCCTTAGAAGGTTCATTAAAGCTTAAAGAAATATCATATATTCATTCAGAAGCTTATGCTGGTGGAGAATTAAAGCATGGGACAATAGCTTTAGTAGAAGAGGGAACTCCTATTATTGCATTAATAACTGATGATAAGCTAAAGGATAAAATGATAAGCAATGTTAGGGAAGTTGTAACTAGAGGAGCTAAAATATTAGGAATAGCAAACGAAGATGATAAGAATGCTACAGAAGTATGTGACGAAATGATATATATTCCAAAAACTCATGAGTTACTAACACCAGTATTATCAGTAGTTCCACTTCAATTAATATCTTACTACGTAGCTAAACAAAAGGGTTGTGATGTTGATAAACCTCGTAATTTAGCAAAATCAGTTACTGTTGAGTAAGTAAAAGAGGAGAGAAGCAATATGTGTTGTTTTATAAAAAAGTTTGATAATTTATAAAAAAGTTTGATAATTTATAAAAAAGAAATAAAAGTTATTTTTCTATTATTATACACTATATTATAAAAAATGTTAAGGGAGATAAAATAATGAATGGTGATTTAGTAAAAAGACTATTAGAAGAGTATAGAGAAATGGAAAAATGTTTAATAATGGGAATAGATATTTTAAAAGATTCAGATTATGCAAAAGGCAAACTAGATGTAGTTAAGGTTATCATTTCTGACTTAGAAGGATTATTACTAATAAATAATTAGTGTAATAGATAATAATACTAGAGTATTTAAGATAAAAGGTCGAGATTATCCCGACCTTTTATTAATTTTATTTGCTAATAAACTGGTATGTTGTCATCTATTTCTTTTAAACCAATATCATCTGAAATATCTGGAGTGTTAGTAATTAATTTTTCAAATTCATTATTAAATTTATCTAATCTACATTCTTTATTATAAAAAGGAAGTCCTATTATTTTGTATTCACTACCATCTTCATGAAAAAGTATAGCATTAGAATTATGTTCAATTTGCATTAAAAATTTTTCCTTCCACTCGTCCTGTTTTAAGAGATGTGTTCCTTTTGGTTCGATGAATATTTGTTGTTGAATAAAATCAACTCCGTTAATTTCTCTTAATAATAATATATAATCAGGTTCAAATCTAGCTCCATCATCAAATGAATATATTTTTAATTTTCTTTCATTACGAATTAAGTACACTTCACTATATTTAGATTTTAAGTCATTTACTTTGTTAGAAAAATATTTTACAAATTTTTTTTCTTCTGTGGTTCCATAATTATCGTTATAAACAAACCAATCTTCATTTGCTAGGTTTAATCTATATTCGGCATTTACATTAATATCATTTTGAGAAACTCCTTCACCTTCTTTATCAGGATTTACTTTTACTCTTAATGTATTTTTAACATAATTCTTTAATGGAGTTTCTATAAAGTCTTTTGTTCCTTCAAATTCTTCTTTAATATTAGATATATTAGTACTTAACTTATCAAATAATTTAAGAAGTCCTTTATATATATCAATGTTGTTTGGAGTATCATAGTTTGTTTTTATAGTTAATTCAAATCTTCCAGCATAATTAGAATTACTAAGAAATTCTTCAATACTATTTAGTTTTGGAAAATATCCTTTTAGAGTTGAAAATCTCATAATAGGATATTGTCTTAAAGCTTTTAATACTACAGGATATTTAGTAGTAGCTATATCTTTAACTTTATAATTGTTTGTATATATATTTTCTTTTTTACTATTAGCTAAATTTTCATTTGATACAAGACTATTTTCACTTATATATTCACATAAATCTATTTCTACATTTGAATTACAGTTCTCTGGGATACCTATAATATCATCTTTAGATTTTTTAACATATTTGTTAATAAAAAGCTTTCCATTTTTATAAATTGGATTTTCAATAAATTCATCTTTAACGACATATTCAAATTCACAAATGTTTTTTGCTTCAAATCCTATTTCTTTTAAAGCTTTTCTTAATTCTTCAATATATTTAGAGTCTTGCTGACTATGATAATAAAGAGTTTCACATACACGCAGTTCATTTGTTGAGTCTATGTCATATTTTCTTTTATTTGCTTCATCAGTATCATAAATTTTAAATGGTTGATATCGTACTCCTCTACCTATTAGTTGAGCTTCGGTAATTGTTGATTTAGATATTTTTTTTCCACCTTGCCTTTCACTATATAATCTTACTATATCAAATAAGTTAAGAACATCCCAACCTTCATTTAGCATATCAACAGTAAACAGCATTCTATAAGGATTTTTTATATTTTCTAAATCATTTACTATCTTATTTTTTTCAGAAAGTTCTTTATCATCACCATCCATAATAATTAAGTGATTTTCTGAGAAGGATTCTTTTAATTCTTGAACTAATATTTCATAATCTATACTAATTTTATCAAAATAATCAAACATTTTTTTGTTATTCCACTTGCTTGATTTTTAATAAATAAAATATCATCTATTGATAAAGAATTATTTAAATATAATATAAATTCATTATAAAATGCTCTATTTTCTGCTATAGATTTTGATTTTAATAAAATAACTGGTTTAATATTTTTTTTATAATCTGCAAATAATTTTAGTCTATATTGGCTTAATAACATAGCTTGTACAACTCTCATCATTGGCGTAAATGTAGATTGTAAATTTAAAAAATCTTTAGTATATCCATCTTCTCTAAATTTTAATAGTGTATAATTAAATATTATTTTATCTTTATATTTTTCTATTACATTTTTATTTTTTAAATCGCTAGTTGCAGTAAATTCAAATAACATATTATCTTTATTTGCATTAAAAATATTATTAATAGATTTTTCCCAAGAATCTTTTTCCATTTGCTCATTTTTATTTAATTTTTTTTTAGTATCAGAGTTTATATGGTGTGATTCATCAGCTATCAATACAACTTTTCTATCTTCAAAGTCCTGTATAGTTATTGAATTTTCTTGATTTTTTCCAAGGTCTTCATGCAACTTTTGAATTGTTGTAAACTTTATATTTATGGAATTATTATTTGATTCTTGAAAATTTTCAGATAAATTAATTTCTATTGTTTCACCATCTATTATTATTTTTTCGTTAAATAAATATTTCCCAAAAGATTTATCTAAAAAATTTTTTTTTGTTTTTTCTACGATAGTTCCTTGATTAACAAAAAATACAAAATCTTTATATCCAATTTTATATAAATAGAGTATAAGTCCAGCCATTATATATGTTTTTCCAGAGCCTGTAGCCATATGAAATAATAAGTGTATCTGTTTGTTTTTCCTTAATGAATTTCCATTTAAATAAGTTATAACATTTTTAAAGGCTTTTTCCTGATAGTCTCTAATTACAAATTTTCTTGATAAATTATTTAAAACATAATTAGGTATATCCTGGAGCGTCAACATACCATCTTCAACCATTTTTTCAATACGATAGTATAAAAAGCATGATTCATCTAATTCGGGATTTTCTTTAACTACCATTTCATATCATCCTCCATTGTATAAAACTTATAATTAAAAGATTTGATATCATCTGAAATGTTATTGCTTTTGTCATCTATTTCAGAGTAGTTTATATAAAGTGTATTTTTTTCAATAATATTTATTAGAATTCTTTTCTTATCAGTAATTGATAATTTTATAAATTCATTTTCAGTATCTACATCTAATATCTTATCTGAATCAACTTTATATGTTAAAAAATTAGATTTAGATATTTCATTATAAATATTTATTAGTTCTTCATCAGAAGCTATTGAGATTTTATCAATATAATTTTGAGAATTATTAGCAAGTTCGCAATAGATAAATTCTCCTCCGCCTTGCCAATTTACACCTTTAGATATTCCACTTTGTTCTCCATCTATAACTCCCTTCATTCTTAACAGTGTTTTATCAATATGAGAGTCTAATTGTTCAATTCCAATATATCTCATATTCATTTTATGAGCTACTGCTGCGGTAGTACCAGACCCTAAATATGCATCAAGTATAATATCACCTTCTGACATAAACATCTCAATTATTCTTCTTATTAAAGCTTCTGGTTTCTTTCCTGCTGGTAACGAATTATTACCTTCATTTTGAGTATTTTGAAAGTCAATATCTATCCATAAATCCCCTAATAATTGTACCAAAGTATCTTCTCCATCAATTTCTTTTACTGTTGAACTTAAAAATGAACATCTATTTCCGTTAAGAGCTAGTAACTCTTCACCATTTTTATTATAATATCTAATAATTTCATTAGGTTTATTTAAACTATCTTCTTTAGCTTTTTTATCTATAGAATTTACAGGACGAAAAATTACATCTTTATTTTTTAAGCAAAATTCCATGAACTTTTTATTATTTATAAAATCTTCATTTATACTTTCTTCAAAACTTATTATATTATTCTCAATTAAAATATCTTTTAACTTGCAATCTTCATAGCTTCCATCACTATGTTTCTTTAAAAAATGATTATAGTGAGTATCCCATTTTTCCTTTTTTGTGTATTGGGGGGTAATTCTTATTTCACCACCATTTTTATAAATCAATACCGAGTCTTTTGTCTTTAATATAGTTTTATCTTTATGAGCAGTCTTCGGCCCAGAAAGACTTGATGATTTAACTGAAATAGTATTAATATAGTTATCTCTCCCCCAAATTTCATCCATTAATACTTTTAAGTATGCATCCTCATTTTTATCACATTGAACAATCATAACTCCATCTGGCTTTAATAATTTCTTTGCTATTTCTAGTCTATTTTTCATCATAACAAGCCAAGAAGTATGCTTAAAAGAATCATTGTAAGGAACTTTATCATTTTGTGTATTATAGAGTATATCCCAATACATACATTTAATTTTATTCCTATATCTTGGTAAAAGACTATTTAAAGCTAATAGGTTATTACCTTTTATAATTAAAGGCTATGTTATACAATTGTGTGATTAATATACAGAAAATAGGTTATAATATAGGTATTAACTATACTTCACCATATTATATAGAAAGGATTACTTATATTATGCAAAAAGTAGATATAAAAGCCATAGTTAAAAATTTGAATAAAGAAGAACTTAGAGATTTAATTTCTGTAGCACAAGGAGTTTTAAGTGCTTTATTTAGCTCTGATGAAATCAAGGATAATATTAAGGAAAGTAGATTTTCTAAG
>JAFSER010000038.1 GCA_017435645.1 Clostridium sp.
ACAAGATTAATGAATTGTCTCATAAGCTCATCTTGCTTATCCTTTAAAAGTTTATGTCCTCTTGTTGCTGTAACTAATCTTTTCTTTAGCTTAGACATCTCCATTCTAGTAGGATTGACATTTAATCTTGCCATGGCTATTCTTCATCTCCCTTTGGCATATACTTTTCAAGATATTCATCTCTGATTCTCTTAAGTTCAGTTTTTGGAAGTATCTTTAAAAGTTTCCATCCTAATTCTAGAGTTTCTTCTATACTTCTATTTGCTGTAAATCCTTGAGATACATATTGCTCTTCAAAAGCTTCTGCAAATTTAGCATACTGTTTATCTATATCTGATAATGCTGATTCTCCTAATATTGCTGATAATTCTTTAGCTTGCTTACCTTGTGCATAAGCTGAGAATAATTGGTTCATAGTATCAGCATGATCTTCTCTAGTTTTATTCTTTCCTATACCTTTATCCTTAAGTCTTGATAATGAAGGAAGAACATCTATTGGAGGCATAATACCTTTCTTATATAACTCTCTTGAAAGAATTATTTGTCCTTCTGTTATATATCCAGTTAAGTCTGGAATTGGATGTGTCTTATCTTCTTCAGGCATTGTTAATATAGGAATTTGAGTTATAGAACCTTCTCTTCCTCTAAGTCTTCCTGCTCTTTCATATAAAGTTGAAAGGTCAGTATATAGATATCCTGGATATCCTCTTCTTCCTGGAACTTCTTTTCTAGCAGCTGATACTTCTCTTAAAGCTTCTGCATAATTTGTTATATCAGTCATTATAACAAGTACATGCATTCCTTTTTCATAAGCTAAGAACTCAGCTGTAGTAAGAGCCATTCTTGGAGTTGCTATTCTTTCTATAGCTGGATCTGATGCAAGGTTCATAAATAATACTGAATTATCTATAGCTCCAGTTTTTGTGAATTCATCAACGAAGAATTGTGATTCTTCAAAGGTAATTCCTATAGCTGCAAATACAACAGCAAAGTTTGAATCTGAATTTAAAACCTTCGCTTGTCTTGCAATTTGTGCCGCTAATTGTGCATGTGGAAGCCCTGAAGCTGAGAACACTGGTAATTTTTGTCCTCTAACTAGTGTATTAAGTCCATCTATAGCAGAAATACCAGTTTGAATAAATTCTGATGGATAATCTCTTGATACTGGGTTAATAGCTTCTCCATTAATATCGTATCTTTTTTCTGCTATTATTTTAGGACCATTATCAATTGGGTGTCCCATACCATCAAAGATTCTTCCTAGCATATCTTCAGAAACACCAAGTTCAAGTGGTCTTCCTAAGAATCTAGCTTTAGTTTCCTTTAAGTTAATTCCTGATGATCCTTCAAAAAGCTGAACCATAGCCTTACTTCCATTAATTTCAAGGACCTTTCCTCTTCTCATTTCACCAGTTTGAAGTTCTACTTCAACTAACTCATCATATTTAACGCCTTCAACACCTTCAACTACCATTAAAGGTCCTACAACTTCTGTAACTGTTTTGTATTCTCTAAGCATCTAGAACCCCTCCTTCTTGGCTAATTAATGTATCTATTGAAGATTTTAATTCTACTTCGATTTCATCCATTCTACCTATGCTATCTTCTGGAATATATTTACTTCTCGCAATTCTATCTCTTACTTCACTTAATCCTAGAATTTTATTTAAATAAACTCCAGCTTTTAAAGCTCTTTCAGCTTCTACTTTAAATGAAAGTATTAATTTTAGCATTTTATATTGCTTTTGTAATGATGCATATGTATCAACTTCATGGAATGCATTTTGTTGAAGGTAATCTTCTCTAATTGACTTAGCTATTTCTAACTTTAATCTATCCATTTCTGATAAAGCATCTATACCAACAAGACTTACTATTTCTTGAAGTCCTGATTCTTCTTGTAATAAAGCCATTGCTTCTTGTCTTAAAGCTGACCAATCTGATGCAACTTCTTCATTCATCCATGTATCAATTGTATCTGCATATAATGAATAAGAATTTAACCAGTTAATTGATGGGAAGTGTCTCTTATATGCTAATTGAGCATCTAGTCCCCAGAAAACTTTAACTATTCTAAGTGTTGCTTGAGTAACTGGCTCTGAAAGGTCTCCTCCTGGAGGTGAAACTGCCCCTATAGCCGTTACAGCTCCTTCTCTTTTATCTTTACCTAAGCAAATTACTTTACCTGCTCTTTCATAATAATCAGCAAGTCTTGATCCAAGATATGCTGGATATCCCTCATCACCTGGCATTTCTTCAAGTCTTCCTGACATTTCTCTTAATGCTTCTGCCCATCTTGATGTTGAGTCAGCCATTATTGAAACTGAGTATCCCATATCTCTAAAGTATTCAGCTATTGTTATTCCTGTATAAATACAAGCTTCTCTAGCTGCAACTGGCATATTTGAAGTATTAGCTATAAGAACTGTTCTCTTCATTAAGCTTTCTCCAGTTTTTGGGTCTTTTAATTCTGGGAACTCATTAAGAACATCTGTCATTTCGTTTCCACGTTCTCCACAACCAACATAAACAACTATTTCAGTATCTCCCCACTTAGCTACTTGGTGTTGAACTACTGTTTTTCCAGCTCCGAATGGTCCTGGTACTGCTGCTGCTCCACCTTTAGCAACTGGGAAGAATGTGTCTATAACTCTTTGACCTGTAGTCATAGGAGCTTCTGGTTTTAATTTTCTTGCAAAAGGTCTCCCCTTTCTTGCTGGCCATTTTTGCATTAAGCAAACTTCTCTATCACCATTTTCAGTTGCCACTACACATACTGTATCAACTATTGTGAAATCTCCAGATTTAATTTCTTTTATAGTACCTTTAACTCCATATGGAATCATTATTTTATGAAGTACAACTGAAGTTTCTTGAACAGTTCCAATAATATCTCCTGCTTCAACTTCATCTCCTACATTAGCAATAGGATTAAATGTCCATACTTTTTCTCTATTTAATGATTTTACAGCTACACCCTTCTTTAAAAATGGTGAGTTTGCAGCTTTTGCAAAAGCATCAAGTGGTCTTTGAATTCCATCAAACATAGATTCAATAAGACCTGGTCCTAATTCTATACTTAATGGTTCTCCAGTTGTTACAACTGGATCTCCTGGTCCAATTCCTGTAGTTTCTTCGTAAACTTGGATTGATGCCTTATCGCCTCTCATTTCTATGATTTCTCCGATAAGCCCATTTACACCAACCTTAACCATGTCAAATATATTTGCTTCTTCCATTCCCTCAGCTACAACTAAGGGACCTGCAACCTTAATTATCTTTCCGGTCTTCAACGTACTAACCTACCTTCCTATAAAATATTAACACCAACAGCTTTTTCCACACTATCACTAATTCTCTTAAGTCCAATATTTAATGAACCTTGATTACTTGGAATTAATATTACAGATGGAAGTATTTGTTCATTATAACGTGCTATAGTTTCTTCTATATTTTGAGCTATTTGCTCAGTAACAAAGATTACAGCATAATTATTTCTAGCACAGTTATCTACTGCTTTCCTAGCTTCTTCAGCTTCTACTACTGGAAATACATCTATTCCCAAAGCCTTAAATGCTAGTACTGAATCCTTATCTCCAACAACAGCTATTTTCTTATGCATATATATCACGCAACCTTTCTCTTATTACTTCCTCAGCAATATTATTAAGCTTGCCAACCATTATAATTCTTATAACTTTTATCTCAGTCTCTTTAGCATAAATATAAGATATTAATTTTTCTGGTCCAAAAGTAACTAACTTAGAACTTTTCATTAACTCCATTATGTAGTTATCACTTAACTTTTCTAATAGACTTGCAGACTCAGTAGCTATATATCCCTCAAAACCTTCTTTTACTAAATCTGAGTAAATAGTGCTTTGTAGCTTAGCCATTATATTTTCAGGCGATTCATTTATTAAAGCGATTAGCTTACTACTTTCTATAGCACCACCATCATATATTACTTCTTTTGCAAAATCTCTTCCTTTATTTTGTTTTTTAATTCTAAGTAAAGTTCTTATATTAGTAGAATCTATCATAGCCTTAACTAAATTATCTATAAATTTATAATTTAATGCTTTATTTATTTCTACTAACTCTTTATACATATATTTATCTATAATAATATCAATTTTTTGAGGATCCTTTGTTTCTTCAAAGACCTTCATCGCTTCTTGAACTCCTTTTCCTAGAGTCCCATTTAAGCTTTTTAAATTATCACTATCTATTTTACGTTTAAGCTCTTGTAAATCTAAACTTCCTAATTTAATATACATTGATGATAAATCTTTTCCTAGAACTTTTCCTTTTAAAAGAACTTTTACGTTATGATAATCATATTTTAAACTCATTATCTTAACAACTTCCTTAACAGGGCTTATTTCATATACTAAATCATAAACCCTTTTTAATTCTGCTGTTAATATTTCTTCATAATCTTCTGGTCTTTTTATATTAGATGAAACATTAGAATACTCTGTTTCACCTAATATTCTTAACACCTCATTAGCGTATTTAGCATCAATCATTCTATCAATTTTAGCTTTATCAAGAAGCCTAGTTTCTAAAACCCATATTCTTGATACAGCTTGGGTAAACTTCATTACATCCATATCTTACCCTCCTTAATTAAATAATACACTTGCCACTTCAAACTCCAATTCATCCTTTAATGAACTTACTAAAGCTTCATATGTATTATTTATTTCTACACCATTACTTTCTAAAATAAATCCGCCCTTAAAGTTTCTAGTTGTAGGACTTAACTTAATATTTCCTCTATCTCCTAAAGTTTGATTTAAATCATAGATAAAAGTAAGGTCTACTAATTCCATTCCTTTTTCATTTAATATAAGATTCTGTTCTCCTATATTACCTAACGAAAGTATTGAGTCCTTTATAAATCTAAAAAAGTCATCTCCTGAAAGATTAGATAATACTTCTATGCTATCATTAAATATTTCGTCAATAACATCTTGCTTTGCAGATAATTTATTGTTTCTCACCTTTAAAGTAGCAGAAGAAATTATTCTTTCTTTTCTACTCTTACCTTCAACCTCAGCCTTTTGTATAATTTCCTTTTCTAATTCCTTGGCTTTAGCTATTTTCTTTGAAAGAATCTTATTTTTTTCTTCTTCAGCTGAAGTTAAAATATTTTTCCTTCTTTCTTCTGCATCCTGAAGGATTTTTGAAGTTAGATTATTAATACTTGCCATAGCCTATTCTCTCCAATCTTAGAATCCTTTAGTTACTAACATGAATGAAATAACGAAGCCTAATAATGCATATGTTTCAACCATTGCTGCTAAGATTATCCCTTTTGTATTATGCTCTTGGTTCTTAGCTAATATTTGAATACCTGAAGCTGCAACTCTCCCTTGAGCTATACCAGACCAAAGTCCTGCAATTGCTATTGGAAGCCCTGCAAATAATAAGTATAAGCCTTGTTCTAATGGCATACCTGAAGCCATTTTAGTGAAAATTAAGAAACCAACAACGAAACCATATAAACCTTGTGTACCTGGTAATAATTGAAGAACTAACGCTTTACCAAACTTTTCTGGTTCTTCTGTAACTAATCCTGTTGCTGCTTCACCAACTATACCAACCCCTTTAGCTGATCCTATACCTGATAAACCAACTGCTAATGCTGCTCCTAATGCTGCAAAAATCATTCCTCCGTTATTTTCTATAAAAAATTGAATCCATGACATTTCCATTTTAAATTCCTCCTAATTTCTTTTGATCCTTACATACTTTTCTGAACTTTTAAATGCTTTAAATGGTCTACCACCACCATCATAAAACTTACCAAAATATTCAACGTATTGAAGTCTTGCCGTATGAACATACGCTCCAAGTAATGATAATCCTATATTAAATATATGACATAATATAAATAATACTGGCCCTATTATTATTGCTGCTACACCTGGAAGAGTTTGTATTAATAAATTTAATGCTCCAGCTATAGATCCACCTGCTAATCCTAAAGCCATAAGTCTTGTATATGAAACTAAATCTCCTATATATCCAGTTATTCCATATAAAGAGTATAATCCTTGCCCTGCTTTAGCTCCTATAGATTTTTCTGCTCTACCACCTGCTATTACTATAAGAATCATACCAATTATCATTGTTATAATAAATAATGTTCTTAAAAAGCTTGGTAAGCCTAAAAAGCTAACTGCTACAATTCCACCTATTGATAATAATGTAATTATCCAAGAGCCTGCATCTAATAGTGCATCCATTTTCTTGCCCATTCTTACTAGGCTATAAACCTTAATAAATAATCCAAAGAAAATTTGGATTATACCTAAAGCTAAAGATAATACAATTATTGTATTAACATCTTTATTTGTATCTATAATCTGTGTTGGTAATATTATTGCATCTCCAAAGAAAGATCCATAAATTAACCCAAAGAAGATTGTTGGAATACTTAAATATAAGAAAAATTTCATAAAATCTTTCATGCTATCACTTAGTTTTAAGAATTTAAGTGCTAAGAATGAACCTATTAGTATTAATAAACCATATCCAGCATCTGCTACCATCATACCAAAGAATATTAGATAGAATGGTGTAAGAAGTGGAGTAGGATCTATTTCATTATATTTAGGATAACTATACATTCCTGTTACACTTTCAAATGTAGAAACAAGCTCTCCATTTTTTAGCTTAATAGGTACATCATCAATTTCTTCTTCTTTTACATCTTCAAATGTTATGTAATAACTATCTTTTAATTGATTATCGCAAATTTCTTTTAATGATTCACTATCTTCCTCAGCTATCCAGCCTTGAATAGCACAAACATTCTTTGTTTTTAAGAAGTTATTAGAAGCTTTAACTCTTTCTACTTTACTAGCAAAGTAATCATAAGCTAATTCTAATTTTATTAAATCTTCTTCTAAGTGTGCTATTTCTTCTTTAACAAAGAACTTCCTAGTATTAACCTCTTCTATTCTATGTTTATAATCTAAAATTACCTTTAATGGTACATCCTGTTGTTCTGACTTAAAGGATGTAAAGCCTACACTTCTTAAAATATCTAAAACATTGTCATCATATTCTTTATTAGCTAACACTAAAATATAAATCTCATTAGCACTTCTTGATATAATCTCAATATATGCATTTGATAATTCAAGAAGTAATGTTTCTTCATATGATTTAGCTACTGTTCCTAAATAATAAGATGTATTTTTTAATGATTTTAGCTCAGACAATGCCACATCTAAATTTTCCCATGGGATTAAAGTGTCTATTTCAGATTGTAACTTAGTTACTTCTGAATCTAAACTAGCTAACTCTTTTTCCTTATCTTTTGCTTTATTATAACTAGCAACCCAGTTAGAAGCTTCAACTTTCTTTTCTAACTCATTTAAAGTTAAGGATAATTTTTCTTCTCTTAATTCTTTTAATGCTGATTTCTTAGGTGCATATTTTTTTAAAAATTCTGCTCCAAATTTTGCCTTAGATAAATTTTCTTCATATTCAGTACATAGTTTATCATCATTATCTTTAGATAATTCTTTTAACTCCTTATACTTTTCAAGAAAATTTTCATCTTGCAAGTTAATAAATTCAACATTTGATAATCCTTGAATTTCTTTTAAGAGTTTTTGCTTTTCAGATTCAAAGGTAAGCAAAGTGAACTTCTTCATCTTAACTATTGCCATGAATCTTCACTATCCTCTCAACGATTAAATTAATAGCATTATTTCTCTTGTCTTCAGAAACATTTCTTATTTCCTGGACTTCACTTGCTCCCTTTTCTAAAATAGGGTTTGCAACAAGCTCGCCATCCTCTTCTGCTTTCTTAAGTATATCTGCTTTTTTATTATTTGCAGCTTCAATAATCTTATTATATTCAGCTTCAGCTAATATACCCGCTTCTTTTACTATTTCTTTAGACTTTTCTGTAGCTTTCTTTACTATTTCTTCAGCTTTTTGCTCAGTCTTTTTAATACTGTTTATTGCTTCTAATGCCAAAATCTCACCACCTTTATTATATTAAATAATAATATAGTAATTAATATTTTATATAGTATCAATTACTATATAAAATTATACACTAATACTTATTTTTTTCAATATTTTTATTTATTTTTTTGCATAAATATCCACATTTTCTAACATAATTCGATTATTTTTCCTAAATTGTTTTTTTATGCTCAATTTATTTCCTTTGATACATTCAGTATATCGCCATCATAACCAAAAACAAAATAATCCTTATCATTGCTTATAGTTGAGTTATCTTTAAACTTACTAATATTAATATTGAATGATTCTAAGTAATATTCTTTAAAAGAATATTTAGATCTTAATTTTTCTTTTATCACCTCTTCTTCTTCTTTACTTATATTTCTTCCAATAAAATCTGGTATTCCTCTTCTTTTATTGAAACTTAAATAATCATATCTTAAAATTTCTTTTAATATATAATTATCTTCTTTTAATATTTCCATATTAAAATCTAAAAATACTCTGTAATATTCACTATTTCCTATATTTCTATTAAAGTATCCCTTTTTATCAAAGTAATTTCCTAACTCATAATAAAAATCAAAAGGTGTTTCAAACTTTTTAACAAAATACTTTATTACGTTATTGAATTTTTGAGAATTATAGTATTTATCCACCATTTCCTCTACTTTTTTAAGCTTTAGTAATTCTTCATAGCTTATATCTTTAGTTTTTAATATTTCATATGGAGGATATGGTGAATACTTCATTCCATACTCATCTGCTTCCTCCCTCATTGATGATCCTCTAAGTAACTTTAAGAATCCTAATTGTATTTCTTCAGGTTTTATGCTATAAACATCATTAAATGATTTTTTGAAGGAATTATAATCTTCTCCTGGAAGTCCTGCTATTAGATCTAAATGTTGTTTAATATTTCTAATTTTAAGAAGTTCATCTACCTTTTCCTTTATATCACTAAAATTAACAAATCTATTAATTTTGTTTAATACTTCATCATTTGTAGTTTGTACTCCAACTTCAAATTGAAATCTATCCTTAGGTGCTTTTCTTAGTAGTTCAAGTTCTGACTCTTTTAAAATATCTGCTGATATTTCAAAGTGGAATTGTGTTTTAGTATCTTCATTAATTAAAAATTCCCATATTGCCATAGTAAACTTATGATTACAATTAAAGGTTCTATCAACAAATTTAACTAATCTAACTTCCTTATCTATAAAATATTTTAGTTCTCTTTTAACTCTTTCTACATCTAAAAATCTCACACCATGAATTGTAGATGATAAGCAATATTTACAGTTAAATGGACACCCTCTACTAGCTTCATAATAAACTATTTTATTGTCTAAATTTTCATTTTCTTCATAAGGAAACACTATTTCGTTCATATTCATCAATGGTCTTTTACCATTTGTAAATACCTCTTCTTCATACTTATAATAAAGTCCTCTAATAGATTTTATATCTCTTTTTCCTAACTTATATTCAACAAATTCCCTATATGTCTTTTCTCCTTCACCTTCAATAATATATTCTCCATTTAGCTCTTTAAGTATGTTTTGACTATCATATTATACTTCTGGACCACCATAAAGAATTTCTATATTTTCGTCTACTAGCTTAATTAAATTAGAAATTCTTTTAATCATTTCTATATTCCATATATATGTTGAAAAAGCCACTACATTAGGCCTCTCCTTAATGATTTCTTCTAGTATCTTCTCTTCTCTATCATTAATAGAAAACTCCCTAATTTTGCAATCATAATCCATATCCTTTGTAAATGCTTTTAAATACCTTATAGCTAAATTACTATGGACAAACTTTGAATTTAAAGCTGTAAGTAAAATCTTCATATGTTTTTCTCCCTTCAGGTTCTAGTTTAAATTTTCTTACCCCTAATAAAGTGAATATCCTCCCATAGTTTAGTCTCTTCTATTATATAATATTTTTCAATAAGTTTCTTGTTTTCTTCAATATTTGACTTAATTATTGGGTTTAAATTTTTAAACTCAAACTCTTTATGCCTACCTGATGGCAAAACTGCTATTATTTTATTATTTATTATCTCTCTAGATTCTTTATTTATATCCCATATATATAACTCTCCACCTGGTTTAATATATTTTCCAATCTCATCTATAAGTCTAAACCTAGATGGATTATTCCATAAATTACTTAAGCAAAAAAACATAGTGCAAGTATCATACTCTTCTTCTACTAACTTAATTTCACTATCACTACTTACATAATCTACTGAAATTTCATCCATTATATCTTTTGAAATATTATAAATTACTCCAAAGCTTTCCCCAATATCTAATATGTTCCCCTTTAAACTAATATCACTTAAATTTAAAATTATTGTTTTTCCCATTCTCACCATACCTCCATATTGCATAAAATACATTTTTTATATCAAAATTTTATGATAATTATAATTTTATGTACTTTTAAAATACTCTTTTATGTATTTATATTATTACTTTGCTTAATTTATTATTATTTATATTAATATTTTAAATTATCTCTTTTATCATATTTTTCTTAAGTTAAGAATAGATATAAATGTATTAATTGGAGGTGACAAATTTGAAAGAAGATAGCTTTTTAAAAAATTCCATACTTCTTACTTTATCAAATATAACTACTGGTATATTAGGATTTATTTTTTCAATTTACTTATCCAATCTTATAGGTCCAGTAGGAGTTGGGCTGTATGGCCTAGTAATGCCTATCTATAACCTTTTTATTTGTCTTATGACAGCTGGAATTATCGCCGCTATCTCTAAAGTTTCTGCTGTATATAAATCAAAAGGGCAATATAATAATATAAGTAAAACTATTAAATCTGTTGCTAGTTTTAATGTAGTATGGTCAATAATTATAGGAATATCTGTATTTTTTCTAGCTCCCCTTATTAGCAAATATGGAATTCATGACGTGCGTACTGTTAACGCTATCAGAATAACATGTCCAGCTATGGTATTTATCGCACTATCAAATATATTAAAAGGATATTTTTATGGGGTTTCTAAAATAGTTATTCCATCCTTTATTGATATTCTAGAAAAAGCAATGCGTATTCTTACTATTACATTGTTAATTATGGCTTTTAATGCAACATCTATTACGTCTCTTGTAACACTAGCTTATTTGTCATTAGCAATTGGTGAATTACAAAGCTTAATTTTACTATATATATATTATAAAAATCTCTCTAAAAAACTTCCACCTTCTAATGATAAACCAGAAAGAACTTCACAATTATTATTCAATGTTTTAATAACAGCTCTTCCCTTATGTTTAAATGGATTCCTTGGTAATTTATTTGGTACTGCTTCTACACTTTTAGTACCACGAAGATTAATTGTTGCTGGCTTTGATTCTGTTACAGCACTAGGGATGATAGGTAAATTTACTGGAATGGCCTTAACTATTGTTACCTTCCCTATGATAGTTATTATGTCAATAAATTCATTAATAGTTCCAGATCTTTCTGAAACAATAAGTAAACGAGAATACTACAATGCAGCAATCAGAATTAAAAAGGTTATGAAAATAGCATTTCTCTTAGGCCTTGCAACTACTGTAATCTGTAATCTAATTCCTGATTCATTAGGTGAAATGTTTTATGGTAGAGATGATCTTGGTAATTATATAAAAATAGCATCCTTAAGTGCTCCCATTTTCTTTACTTCTAATACAATGTTTGGAATTTTAAACGGTTTAGATAAGCAAGGTATAATACTTAGAAATTCCTTAATAGTATCCGGTATAGAACTTGTACTACTTTTTATTTTTATAGGCATTCCTGGAGTTAATATTATGGGATATGGAATAACATTATTTATAACTTCTAGTATAAGCTTATTTATAAACCTTAGAGAAGTACAGAAACACATATATTTAAACTTATCCTTTAGTAACATAATAATTTTCATACTACTTGCTATATTAATTTTTATGATATTAAAAATCTTTAATACTTATATGTTTAATAATTTCATAATAATAAAAAACCTATTAATTATTTTTATATCATTTGTACTTTTTTCAGTACTAAGTTTTTTTGGAATTGATGATTAATGAAAATTTTATATATAATAAATTTCTCATTAATTAAGAGTTATTTTACAACTACTTCTTTTATTTAGTTTAAATATCATCCTATTAATCTTATACCTATTTTCATTAAATGTAAATACTGTAATAAATTCAAAGAAGGTACTTTTTCAAGTACCTTCTTATTTATTACAATAATTTTTTTCTTAATCTTCTAGGAAGCATATTAATTATTTTTGGTGATATTAAATCTAAATCATCTCCCTTAATTCCACCAAGATTTATCATAGTATATAAATATACTATTCCACCTATTCCTATTAAAATTACCACTGCTAATCCAGTTAATATTCTTCCTAAACCCAAAGATTCAACAACCTTCATAACAGGATATTTAGCAACAAAAATTACTATTAGCATTATTATAGAACTAATTGTAGGCATTATTGCTTGAGCTACTATAGGTATATTTACTTTAAAGAATTCTTTAATCTTCCTATGATTTATAACAGTCGGTATAATAAAGGACACAAATGTTCCTATCACTGCACCTATTATATTAACACTTGGAATAGATACTAATACTATATTTATAATTATTTTAGCAATTAAACCTAAGCTTGCTGAAAAAATTATTAAATATAACTTATTAATTCCTTGTAAAATTACATTTTGAATAGTTGTTATGGACATAAATATTAGTAAAGTTGAACCATATATAAGTAATTCATATCCTGAAGAAGAGTTGAATAAAAATCTATATATTTCTTTAGCTAATATAGCTAAACCTAGGGTAGCTGGCATTACTATTATATACATCATTCTAAAAGCATAGCTTGTTTGTTTCTTTAAGTCTTTTTTATTTTTATTAACAAACGCTTGTATTATCTTTGGAAATATTGATGTCCCAAGTGCTGTTACTATTGCTAGTGGTACATATATTAATGCTTTATAGTAAGAAAGAGTTGCTGTCATGTTATCTATTTTATCAGCAACAAAGCCTGCTGTTTCTAAACTCCTAGCTAAAGTTATACTATCTATAACTCCTGCAAAATTTTGAACTGCTGCAACTAAAGTTATTGGTAAAGCATATTTAAATAGCTTTTTAAGTATTCTTCTATCAGATACTTTTTTTCTACTTGGATCATGCTTTAATTCTGCTTCTTCATCATAATCTTTTTTATTATAAATATAAAGTATATATATAATAGCTACTATTGCACCTAATGATGTTCCTACAGTTCCTCCCGCACTTCCCCATTCTAAACTGTCTGTTATAGCCATTAATAATGCTGCAAAAACAAGACTTAATATAACATTAACCAATTGTTCAATAATTTGAGAAATAGCTAGGGACTCCATTTCTTCAACAGCTTGCATATACCCTCTATAGCCTGCTAAAACAGCAGCAAATATTAAAGCTGGACCTAAAAATACAAAAGTCCATGCTGATCTTTCTCTGCTAATTAAATTTGATATAGGAAACGCTAAAATCATAAATATACTTGATATTACTATACTTATAATTGCTAAATACATTACTGCTAACTTCATAGCTCTTAATGCATCCTTATGGTTCCCTCTCTCTCTAAGCTCAGTAACTACTTTTGTTACAGCTGGCTGAGCCCCTAAGCTAGTTACAGCAATTAAAAACACAAATATATCATATCCAGCTACATATATACCATATCCTATACTACCTAAAACGCTAGTTAATAATGGTACATATATTGCTGATAATATCTTACCAGCAATACCAGCTATAGATAATATTAAAAAACCTTTTCCCATTGATTTTTGTTCCATACTAAACCTCAATTATCTCAATGTAAACTTAAATACATCATTTTTTATTTTCTTAAATACCGGTGGTAAACTCTCAATTACAGTCTTATTATTTAAATAATTTAACTTATCCCTTGTTTCTCTAAAAATTAATTTATATGCATATAAGTATTGACATTCTAATCCATATTTATTAGCAAAAAATGAATTTAGCTTTCTATCTCCATACTTGTTATCACCTATAATAGGAGTTCCTAAATGAGCTAGATGAGCTCTTATTTGATGACTTCTTCCTGTTATTAAATCTATTTCTAAGAATGAATAAGCTCCATTAGTCTTTAAAGTTTTAACTTCCATAGCTATTTCCTTAGAGTTAGGAATTTTTTCATCATAAATTTTTGAAATATTAGCTTCCTCATTTTTATGGATATATCCCTTATATAAGCCATCTTTTATTTTTCCTTTAACTAAGGCATTATAATACTTTTCTACCTTTCCTTCCCTTATTAACTCATTGACACTTCTTAAAGCTTCAAAATTCTTACCAAACATAACTATACCTGAAGTGTTCCTATCTAATCTATTACATGGTGCAGGAGTGAAAGTTACTTCATTTTCTGGTAAATAATCTCCCTTTTCATTAAGATATGATAATACATAATCTGTTAAACTTGGCTCCTTACCTTTTTCATCAGGATGAACTAATATATTAGGCCATTTTTCAACTATTAATATATTAGAATCCTCATAAGTTATCTTCATTCCTCTTGCATTTACTTTTATAAATTTTTCCTCTGGCTTTTCCTTATTGCTCTGTATATATTTAATTTCAACTACATCATCTACTTGTAGTGTATAATTTTCCTTTTGCTTCTTTCCATTAATCCTTACATCACCTTTTCTTAAAGCCTTAAATATTTTACTTAATGGAACATCCTTTAATAATTTTCTTAAAAACTTATCTAATCTTTGTCCTGCTTCATTTGTTCCTATTTCTATTCTCAAAGTTAATCACTCCTAGTTTCTATATTCTAAACTATTTTCTCCATTGTATTAGATTAATATTATTTTAAGCTCTTGTCAAATATTCGTAAGCCATTTGACATTGCATTGCAACTCCAAGAGATAAACAATCTTCATCTATATCAAATAAATTGCTATGTGCTGGATAAATAATATTTTTATCTTTATTTCCTGATCCTAAAAAGTAAAAAACAGAAGGTCTTTCATTTGCAAAATAAGCAAAACTCTCTACTCCCATCTTAGGATGCTCTTGAACTAATACATTTTCTTTTCCAATAATCTTTTCTGCACAACCTTTAAATTTTTCTACCATATCTGAATTATTATAAAGATTAGGATATGACTCTTCTATTTCTATATCTGCTGTTGCTCTAGATGATTTTGCTATCCCCTCTACAATTTCCCTCAATCTCTCTTTTGCAAAGGCTCTATCTTCTCTACTCATAGTTCTAATAACACCACTTATTACAACTTCTTCTGGAATTATATTTTGAGCTGTTCCTCCATGAATAGTACCAACTGTTACTACTGCTGGATTAGCCGGCTTAATTTCTCTGCTCACTATAGTTTGAAGTGCTAGTACTATATGGCTAGCAATAACTACAGGATCTACTGCAGTATGTGGATAAGCACCATGTCCTCCTGCACCCTTTATTTTTATAGTAAATGGATTTGATGCTGCATTTACAACTCCATCCTTTATCATAATGGTTCCACACTCTAAAGTTTCTTCTACATGAAGACCACAAATACAATCTACTTTAGGATTTTCTAAAACGCCATCTTTAATCATAAATTGAGCTCCACCTATAGTCTCCTCTGCTGGCTCAAAAAGTAATTTAATATTTCCACTAAATAAATTTCTATTTTTATTTAATATTTTCGCTGCTCCTAATAGTATTGTAGTATGTGCATCATGACCACAAGCGTGCATTCTACCTTCTACCTTTGATGAATAATCACATACCTTTTTATCTAATATAGGTAATCCATCAATATCTCCTCTTAGAGCTATTGTCCTATTACTTTCTTCTCCTTCCTTAGTTCCTCTTATTATTCCACAAACTCCTGTCTTAGCAACTTCAACATACTCAATCCCCTCCCTAGATAAGAAGTTCTTTATAAATTTTGAAGTTTCATATTCCTCCATCCCTAGTTCTGGATGTTCATGTAATACCCTTCTTATTTTTATTAATTCATTTCTAATACTTATTGCCTCTTCTTTAAAATTCATAAATTCGCCCCATTTCTCCTTATTTATTACCATAATTAAAATTATACATTTTATTTTTTAATTAGTGAATATTTACTTATTTATTGATATAAGATTATTTTCTATTAATATCTTTAAAGAAAAACTTTTTGTTATATTATCCTTAAACTTTATATTTATTGTATCTTTTATTATATTAACAACTTTACCTTCTCCATAAACCTTATGTATAACAATATCATTAATATTTATTCCATAAGTTTCATTAGTTTCTACTTCTCTAAACTTTCCTTCCAAAATAAATCTAGATATATCTTTAAACTTTCCTTTTTGAGTTTTAGGTGAATACAAATACAAATTATCAATTGCTCTAGTAATTCCCACATAAAATAATCTTCTTTCTTCCTCTATATTATCTTCAATGGAAGATCTATGTGGTATAGTATCTTCATTTGCATTAATTAAAAATACATTTTTAAATTCCATCCCCTTAACCCCATGAATAGTACTTAAAATTACACCTTCTTTTACTTCCTTACTCTCCTCTATACTTTCTTTTACATTTTCTACATGTGAAAGCAATTCTATAATAGTTTTTAATCCACTAGCTGCACTTTTAAATTCTTCAACTATATCCTCCAAATCATCTATACTTTGATTATATCTTTGTGAATAATCCTTCAAATAATCAATATATCCAAGCTCTGTAATAATATATTGAATAGCTGATGCTAAGGAAAGCTTATTTAAATATATAATATCTTTTCTTAACTCATCTAGCTTTTTAGCTTGATATGGTGGTGTATCCTTTTTTTCTATTAATATATCAAATGGACACTTATCCTCCCTAAAGGTTCTAACATATTCTAAATTACTTTTACTTATATATCTAAAAGGTTTATTAATTATATATAAAAAACTATCTCTATCCTTTATATTAATTGCTAACTTAAGATAAGCTAATATATCCTTTGCTATAAAATGCTCAAAAAAGTTATAGCCTTTATCTAAAAGCACAAATGGAATCTTCCTTCTTGTAAAGGTATCTATCATGCTTCTAGCTTCTATATTAGTCCTATATAAGACTGCATTTTCATTTATATTATCTAAAGATTTTTCTATTATATCTGATATTTCTTCTCCTTGCGCTCTTTCATCATAAGGAGATGAAAACTTTATTATTCCATCATCTTTTTTAAAAGACTCAATTTTCTTATTATTTCTATTCTTATTATTTCTAATCACTTCTTTGGAAGAATCTACTATATTGCTTTTACTTCTATAATTCACAGATAAATATATTTTCTTTCCATTAGTAAATATATTTTGAAATGTAACCATATATTCAGGCTTTGAACCTCTAAAGCTATAAATACATTGATCCTCATCTCCTACTGCAAATAACGAATTATCTTTATTTATCATTTTTAAAAAAGTTATTTGTAATTCATCACAATCTTGAAATTCATCTACAAGAACATATTTAAATAAATTTTGATACTTACTTAACATCTTTTTATTATCTTTAAATAAATTAATTATTTTTATAGATAAATCATCAAAATCCCAAAACCCATTTTTCACCTTATGTTCTTCATACTTTTCTAATGCTTCTAAAAATATATCCTTTGCTATGGTTGGTTTAAATTCATCAACTTCCTTTAAAGAGGTTTTAAATAATGAAATATTATTTAGAACTTCTTTAATTTTATCTTCACTAACTTCATCGGAATACTTAGCTAATACTGTCTTAATAATTCTATGGGCTATTCCACCTGATATAATATTTATATTATATCCTTCTTTTAAAAGAATTTTATAAAATAATCCATGAAAAGTTCCAAAAAAAGGTGCAAACGCCCTATTAAAAACAGTTTTATATCTATTTCTCATGTTATCTGCTGCTGCTCTTGTGAAAGTAATCACTATTATATTACCTATTTTTATATTTAAGTCATCTACTAAATAATTTACTCTATTAATAATTACTGTTGTCTTACCTGAACCTGGAGCTGCTACAACTAGAACATTCTTGTCCTTAGCAAAAATTGCTTCCTTTTGATATTTATCTAAACTAATTGCCATATTCTTCTCCTTATTTTATTATTATTGACTACTTATGCTCTAAATAACTATATTGTAATAATTTATTTAAAGAGGTACAATAGGTATATGTTTTAATATTAAAAGCTTACGTGTTTAACATATTCAAAGGAGAGAACTATGGAGAATTTAATTAGATTTGATGTAACTAATGAGAGAAATTTAACAATGTTAGTAGATTTTTATGAATTAACTATGGCTAACGGATATTTTAATAAAGGAATAGAGAATAAAATAGCTTATTTCGATATGTACTTTAGAAGAGTTCCTGATGCTGGTGGATATTGTATTATGGCAGGGGTTGACCAACTTATCCAGTACTTAAACAACTTAAAATTTACTTCTTCAGATATAGATTACTTAAGAGAAAAAAATATTTTTTCAGAAGACTTCTTAGCTTACTTAAAAAACTTTAAATTTGAATGTGATGTTTGGGCAATTCCTGAAGGGAATTTTGTATTTCCAAATCAACCATTAGTCATTGTAAGAGGCCCTGTAGTCCAAGCTCAATTTATAGAGACTATGATTTTACTTACAATAAATCATCAAACACTTATTGCTACTAAGGCAAATAGAATCTGTAGAGCTGCAAATGGAAGAACTGTAATGGAATTCGGTTCACGTAGAGCTCAAGGATATGATGGTGCTATCTATGGTGCAAGAGCTTCAATTATAGGTGGATGCGATTCAACAGCTTGTACTATATCAGATAAATACTTTAATCTTCCTTCTGTTGGAACTATGGCTCACAGCTGGGTACAATTATTTGATAGTGAATATGAAGCTTTTAAAACTTGGGCAGAAGTTTATCCTGATAACTGTTCATTATTAATAGATACATATAATGTTCTTAAATCTGGTCTTCCAAATGCTATAAAAGTATTTGATGAGGTATTAAAACCTTTAGGTAAAAGACCTAGTGGAATAAGAATAGATTCAGGAGATATTACTTATTTAACTAAAAAATGTAGAAAAATACTTGATTCTGCTGGATACCAAGATTGTAAGATAATAATATCTAACTCTTTAGATGAACATATTATAAGAGATGTATTAAATCAAGGTGCTTGTATAGATGCATTCGGTGTTGGTGAAAGACTAATAACTGCTAAATCAGAGCCTGTTTTTGGTGGTGTTTATAAATTAGTTGCTGTTGAAAATGAAGGTAAAATTATTCCTAAAATAAAAATAAGCGAAAATACTGAGAAGATAACTAATCCTGGCTTTAAGAAAATTTATAGAATATACGATAATGATACAAATAATGCTATAGCAGATGTTATTGCATTAAATAATGAAAGTATAGATACTAATGAGCCTCTTGAAATTTTCCATCCAATTGAAACTTGGAAAAGAAAGACTGTAACTAACTATTATATTAAAGACTTAATGGTTAAAATATTTGATAAGGGAAATCAAGTTTATACTAGTCCTTCAGTATTGGAAATTAAAGAGTTTTCAAAAGAGGAAAGTAAAAAGATGTGGCCTGAAATATTAAGATTTGAAAATCCACATTCATATTACGTAGATTTATCACAAGAATTATGGCAACTAAAACAAGACTTACTTCATAAATGTATTAAATAAGTTTATTTAATAATTTATAAAATATTATAACACACTTCTATAAATAATGATTTATATTAATATATTAAAAGCTCTATATAGAGCTTTTAATATATTAATATAATCTTTTTAATTATACACCTTATATAACTTTTTATTCCCTTATAAATATAAAGAAGCTTAACATTGATGTTAACCTCCTTAATTTAAACTGACATATATTAATTTAAGTACTAATAACTAATAACCCTCTCATCTTCATCATAACCTAAAAATCTTTCCTGAGAATAATATAAATCCTCAGATAAGTTATCTGATACAGAGGTTTTTCTTTCTAAAGATAAAAACTCCTTAAAAGGACATATTTCATCTTCATCACTGCTAAAATTCATTGGACACTCTTTATAGCAATTAACACCTTTCTTACTTGTTGACCAAAATGGACATTTACTCATATTCTTCCCCTCCAAACCCCAAAAGTTGAAAATACTATCACATTTTTCTTATATTATAGTATATATATTTGTTAAAATAAAGTATTTTAACCATGTTTTTGTAAGACAAATATCGACTAAATATTATATTTTTTACAATTTAATATTGTTAAGAGCTTCCTTTTATAATATTTTATTAAATACTTATTATTCCTATAACTTAATTCAAATTTATAAATACTTAAAATCTATTAATTTTTAGAATTTTATAGTTATATATCTTCACCTATTAGTCCTTTAAGAAATTTATTTTTAAATTATCTACTATATATTTATCTTTTATTTAACCTCATTTCAAATTATATATTTATATATGTACACTACTAATTTTAGCAAAAAAGGGCTGCCATCTGACAACCCTATCGTATATAACAAACATCATAACACTTTATTTTTTAGGATTACTACTGTTTTTCACTACAGAAATATTTATTATTTCATTAGTAAATGCCTTAAGAAGTGCTTTTTCTAAAACCATTTGTTGATCAAAGTTCTCTATATCTCTGCATTCTGCAAAGACCTTATTTAATTCTCCACTAAGATTTCTATAAGTTAATGTAACATATGGTTTATCATATTCAACATCAACTATTTTTAATCCCCAAGAAATTTGAGCATACTCATTGTCTGTAGTTAATTTCGTTAATTCCTTTAACTTTGCTTTTTCCTCTGAAGGATCTGTTATTAAAATTAACTCATCTCCAACTTTATATTTTGCCATATAAATTACCCCCTTAAATTAAATTCCCTATTTCTAATATATATTATTATTATTAAATATGCTATTATAAATATTATTGCATATAATATACTTGTTAATAAATTAACAACCTTTTAATTAATAATACCATATAGTTATTAAAAATACAATATATTTTATATAATATTCTAATTATATCCTAATATTAGTCAATATTTATTCTTTTTTAATACTATTTGTTAAATAATAGTTGTTGACACTTATTATCACTTATTATATAATTTTTATATAAATATATAAGGATGGTGTATTATGGAGAATATAACTTCTATCTTCAGAGAAAGAAAATTAAAATTAACTCCTCAAAGATTAGCAGTTTATAAGTATCTAATGAGTACTCACGAACATCCTTCTGCAGAAATTATATATAAAGCGCTTCAACCTGAGTATCCTACAATGAGCTTAGCAACAGTATACAAAGCACTAAAAACTTTAGTAGATGTTAAGTTAGTTCAAGAAATTAACGTTGGAGAAGGCAATTTTAGATATGATGCAAATCAAGGAGAACATGCTCATATCCAATGTATAAACTGTAGCAGGGTTTGTGATTTAGAAAACATTTCTTTTTCTACTCTTAATAATACTGCTGAGGAATGCTCAGATTTTAAAGTTTTATCAAACAAGATATTCTTTTATGGTTTATGTAAAAACTGTAATTAATAAAAAGCTAGGATTTTCATCTCTAGCTTTTATTTTTATATTAAAATAAATAATTATTTTTGCTCTAATTAACAAAACTTACATAATTAATTTTTCCTAATATTGTTTTAGTATAAATATTATATTTTATTTAATATTTTGAACAGGTCGCAATGAATGCGACCTTAAAAGGGGGATGGGGGGGTTTAGCTTAAACGAAGATTTCTCTACGCTTGCTATAGGAGAATCTTTTTTTCTCCGGTACAATTATATTATTATCTTTAAATCATTTTTTTATACACTTTATTTAAATATTCCCTTATTATATGCCTGTATAACCTTATCTATAAATATAACTTTTTGTGGATCTACTATACTTTTTATAGCAATCAACATTTGTATGTTTTCATCTTCATCAAGACAAGTTTCACTTAATATTTCTTCTTCATCTATACCCTCATCTATATTACTCTCTTGTAAACTTTCTATTTCAATATCTTCTTTATATAAATTTTCATTATTATAGCTTTCTGTTACTACTTTTTTTACAGTATCTATTCTATTATTTTCAGAAATATCTTGATTTGTATTGTTATTAAAATTTACTCCCCCAATTCCCAAACTATTTAACAACCCTTGTAACGGTCCTAAATCAAATCCCATTTGATTATTTGAGTTATATCCATTATTATTCATGCTATAATTATTTAAATCTACTCCATCATTTTTCATAGATGAAAGCATATTACCAATTTGACTAAAGTCCATATTACCACCTAAAAAATTTATAAGTTGTTCTGGATTAATTCCAAAAGGTAATTTATTATCTAAATTATTAGAGCTTCTATTGTTTAACCTCTCCTCCCTACGTCTTCTTTTTCTTTTAGACATTAAGGCCCTCCTGTTATATTTCTTTTGCTTTATTATATGTAAAAATTGTCTTTTTGCTTATATTTTTAGGCATTTTTTTGGAGGGCATAGCCCTCCATCTTCTCTACACTATTACCAGCTATTTCCTCCGAATATATTACCGAAGCAGCCTCCACATAGTAAGAATAATAATATTATTAGAACTGAACAGTTATTATTTAATAAGCCAGAACCACATGCAATTAATAAAAATATAATTGGAGTTATACAATTATTTAATCCACCAAATATATTTCCTGAGCAACAAGAATTTACTGGTTCACAGCATACTGCTTCACAACAGCAATCATCATATTTTTTTTCACGACAACTTTTTCTCTTTGACATGATATTTTCTCTCCTTTCTAACTAACCTTAGCAACATCCGCTAAATAAACTTCCGCCTCCGAAGTTACCATAATTTGAAAAACCTGTGCCATTACATAAGAATAGAATTACTAATAAGAATAGATAAGGTGTGCAACTTCCTAATCCTCCACCATTATTTCCTCCGCAGCAACAATCACGTTTACGTTCTTTCTTACAACAACATCCTCCGTTGTTTCTATTGCTATTTGTAAATCCACCACTGTAGAATAGGATTAATAATATCCAAATCCAGCTTCCAAATCCAAAAAAGCCATTATTATTGTTGTTGCTGTAAGTTCCAATTGATTGTGTTGGACAAGTAGCTGCAATATCATCATTACATCCACATGAATTTAAACCATTTAGAATTTCATTCATTTCCATAACTTATTCCTCCTTGGAATTTTTTTTGTTTTTTTCTTTATACTATACTATATTCTCTCGAATAATAATTGACACTGTTTTTTTTTGTAATTTTATAAAAAAATAACTTCTATAAAAAGTTATTAAGTCTAACTTTTATAGAAGTCTCTATTTTATTCTATATTTTCTACTAAAGGTGAAAAAAGATAATCTATTAATTCATCTTTTCCTTTTTTATTAACTGATGAAAAGAATAATACTTTTTCTTCTTTAGTTAATTTTAAAGCTTCTCTAATAACTTTTTCATTCTTCTTTAATTCATTATTAGATAACTTATCACTTTTAGTAGCTATAATTACTTCTTCATATCCATAAAACTTAATCCATTCATGCATTTGTATATCATCTGCAGTTGGTTTATGTCTAGAATCAACTAATAATACTACTCTTTTAAGTTGATTACGTCCACTTAAATATGTTTCAATAGTATTTCCCCAGCTTGCTTTCTCTGTTTTAGACACTTTAGCATATCCATATCCCGGTAAATCTACTAAGTACAATTCATCATTATTAATTATAAAAAAGTTTATTAATCTAGTTTTTCCTGGAGTTTGACTTACCTTTGCAAGCTTTCTCCTATTAGTTAATGCATTTATTATTGAACTTTTCCCAACATTTGAGCGACCTACAAATGCAATTTCAGGAAGTCCTGTTTCTGGATACTGTGCCTTTTTAACTGCGGATGTAACAAAATCTGAATTTTTAATTTTAAACAATAGTATCAACTCCAATTATAGCTTTATTTATTACTTCATCTACATGATTTACAGTAATTATATCAAGCTTATTTTTCACAACATCTGGTATTTTCTTTATATCCTTCTCATTTTCTTTAGGAATTATTATTGTATCTATTCCAGCTCTAAAAGCAGCTATAGATTTTTCCTTTAACCCACCAATTGCTAAAACCCTTCCTGTTAAAGTAACTTCACCTGTCATAGCTATATTACTTTTAACTTCTTTATTAGTTAAAGCAGATACAATAGAAGTTATTATTGTTACACCTGCTGAAGGTCCATCCTTTTTAATAGCTCCTTCTGGAAAATGAATGTGAATATCTGTATCTTTATAAAAATCTTCTTTTATTCCATATTTTCTTGCATTTGCTCTAACAAAACCAAAGGCTATTTTTGCTGATTCTTGCATAACATCTCCTAATTGACCTGTTAATGTCAACTTACCAGCACCATTCATTATAACAGATTCTACTGGTAATGTATCTCCACCAGCAGCTGTCCAAGCCATTCCCTTTACAACACCTACTCTATCTTCCATATCCTTGACATCAAAAGTAAATATCCTACTTCCTAAATATTTTTCTAATCTATTAGCATTTATAGTAATTGATTTCTTATTATTCTTCATCATTTCAGTTATAGATTTTCTAATTAATTTTCCTAAAACTCTTTCTAAGCTTCTTACACCAGCTTCTCTAGTATAATAATTAATTATGTCCTTTATAGCTACATCAGATATCTTAAATTTATTATCTTCTAATTTATGTTCTTTTATTAACTTAGGAATTAAATAATCCTTAGCTATATTAAATTTTTCTTCATAAGTATATCCTGAAACCTCAATGATTTCCATTCTATCTAGTAGTGGACCAGGTATTGTATCTAATGAGTTGGCTGTAGTTATAAATAATACTTTAGATAAATCCATATCTAATTCTAAGTAATGATCTCTAAAAGTATTATTTTGTTCTCCATCTAATACTTCCAATAATGCATCTGCAACATTTCCTCTATGATCTGATCCTAACTTATCTATTTCATCTAATAAAATCAATGGATTATTAACCTTTGCTTCTTTTAAAGCATATGCTAATCTTCCTGGTATAGCTCCAACATAAGTTTTTCTATGTCCTCTTATTTCAGCTTCATCTCTAACTCCACCTAAAGACATTCTTGCATATTTTCTATTAGTTGCATTAGCTATTGATTTAGCTATAGAAGTTTTACCAACTCCTGGTGGTCCTACTAAACAAATTATAGGTCCTTTTAAACTCTTAGTATATTGTTTTACTGCTAGGTATTCTATTATTCTTTCCTTAACTTCATCTAATCCATAATGCTCTTTATTTAGAATCTCTTCTGCTTCATTGATATTAAAATTATCCTTTGTAGATTTACTCCATGGAATATCTAATACCCAATCCAAATATGTTCTTATTACATTACTTTCAGACCCTTGACCAACTGTAGATTTTAATCTATTTAATTCGCTTTCAACCTTTTCTCTTACGTACTTAGGTAGCTTGGCTTTTTTTATCTTAGCTTCATAATTAGCCATTTCATTTTCAGCTTGGCTTTCTTCACCAATTTCTTCTTGAAGAGCCTTTATTTGTTCTCTTATATAAAATTCTCTTTGAGATTTATCAATACTATCCTTTAGCTTTTCTCCTATTTTCTTTTCAATTGAAATTATTTCAATTTCTTTTTCAATAAAAACTAATACTTTTTCTATTCTCTTAATACAATCTAATTCTTGTAGTATATCTTGTCTTTTCTCTTCATCTACCATGACATAAGATGCTATAATATCAACAAGTTCACTATAGCTTTTTATAGTATCTAGAATTCCTAGAATATTACTCCTATTTCCTGATACTCTAACATACTTTCTAAATCCCTTTTTTAACAAATTAATATATGCTTCTATATCTTCATATTCATCATTAGATGGTTCTTCAATTTTTTCAATCTGTGATTCAATATAGGTATCTTTTTCACTTATACTTACTAATCTACCTCTATATATACCTTCTACTAATACTCTTATTATATTATTAGGTAACTTTATTATTTGTTTTACTTTACAAATAGTTCCTATCTCAAATATATTCCCAATTTCAGGATCCTCTATCTCAATATCTTTTTGTGTTGATAAAAAAATTTCTGTTTGATTCTCCATAGCAGCTTCTACTGCTGCTTTAGATTTTTCTCTTCCCACGTCAAAATGTATTATCATATTAGGAAAGATACTAATTCCTCTTAAAGGAATTAAAGGTAGAGTTATGTACTTGTCACTCATTATTCCCATCCTCCTTTTCATTCTGTAACTTTATTAGTATACACATAAAATTGCTATTTTTCAATCTATTTTACAATTCAATGTTTCATAATAAATATACTCTAAAAATTTATTATATACTAATTATACTATTTTTTTACAATATTTCGATATATATTTAAAAATATTTTTAACTATTTATTGCAGGAGTAAATATAAAACAAAAAACTACATGAATTATATATACATATTTAATTCTCATTTTATATTATTTTTCTTATATTAATATATTTTATCTTTTATTTATCTATATTGAATATAGAATTCAATTAAAGATATCATTTTAACTCTAATTGAACTCTATATCTCTTTTTAATTAATTCCAATCTATTTTTTTGACTTAGCTGATAATATATCTATATTTAAATCTTTTTTATCATCTAGAATCTTTTCTTTGTAGATAGCTTCTTTTAAAACTTCCCTAAAATCATTTACTGCTACTATCTCTATATCTTCTATGTATTGAAAACTTTCTTTCCAGTTATCTTTAGGAATAATCACCTTTATTGCTCCTGCCTTTTTAGCAGCTTGTATTTTTGAATTAACTCCACCTATAGCCTTAACCTCTCCTAGTAAACTTATCTCTCCAGTCATAGCTACTCTATTATTAATTTTCACTCTCTTTATAGCACTATATACGGCACTTGCAATAGTAACTCCTGCAGAAGGTCCATCAACTGGTATTCCTCCAAGTATATTTATATGTATGTCATAATTTTCACACTCTAAATTAAATAGATTATTTAATACCGTTAATACATTTTCAATAGATGCAAAAGCTGTACTCTTTCTTTTAAGTTTTCTATTATTCATACTTATTTCTTCTTCTTCAACAATTCCTGTAACCTTTAAAGTTCCTATTCTATTAGTTATCCTTTTAGCTGTAGCTTCTATCTCCATTAAAGTACCTATATTGGCTCCATGGATAGCTAAGCCATTAACTACTCCAATTTGTGCTTTATCTCTAACCTTAATATCAGGAATTTCTGAATAGTTTCCATTTTCTATAACCCATTGTATGTCTTCTATATTAATATTATTTCTATTTTCATTTATTGCAACTCCTGAAGATAATTGAATTAAATTTACAACCTCTCTACCATTTCTACAATATCTTGATATAAGCTTTAAAGATTCTTTATCTATATTTAAGCCTATTTTTATTGCAGCGTTTCTAGCTATTATTTGAATCTCTTCTGAATGAAGTGATCTAAAAAATATCTCAACACATCTTGATCTAATAGCTGGTATTATTTCTTCTGGACTCCTAGTAGTTGCCCCTATAAGCCTAAAATCTGCTGGAAGTCCATTATCAAATACTTCTCTAATATAATCTGGCATATTAGGATTCTCACTACTATAATAAGAACTATCTAAAAATACTTTTCTATCTTCTAACACTTTAAGTAACTTATTGAGTTCTGTAGGATGAAGTTCACCTATTTCATCCATAAATAAAATTCCACCGTGAGCCTTAGTCACAGCTCCTGGTTTTGGTTGTGGAATACCTGCACCACCTAAAGAACCTGCCCCTTGATATATAGGATCATGTACCGAACCAATTAATGGATCCGCTATACCTCTTTCATCAAACCTTATAGTGGTAGCATCAATTTCTATAAATTTTGAATCATTATTAAATGGTGAATTTGAAATTTCTTTAGCTACATTAAGAACTAATCTAGCTGCAGCAGTCTTTCCTACTCCTGGTGGTCCATATATAATAACATGTTGTGGATTAGGACAACAAAGAGCTGCCTTTAATGCTTTAATACCATCCTCTTGCCCTATTATCTCCTCAAAACTATTAGGTCTACTCTTTTCTGTTAGAGGTTGAGATAATTTAATACTTCTCATCTTCTTAAGCTTATTCATTTCCTTAGTATTTTCTTTTTGAATCACAATTTTATTACTATTTACAGCTTTATTACTACTTATTATATAATAAATAAATAATAGCATAGTAATAATCTGTAATATAATTAATATATCTCCCATAACTATTAATTATAGAAGTGCTTTTCTATAATATATCCTCCCTTCTTCTTATTCATATAATATTATTAACTTTTTATTCAGTTAATATTCTCCAAAATAACTATATAATACTTCTATTTGATATATAATACTAAAAATTAAAGGAGACTACTTCTTTACGAAGAGTCTCCTTTTAGAGTTATTATTTTTAAGCACTTTCTATGCCTTTTCTTTTTTTAACTTTTTTTGCTTTTATTTGTGGTCTAACTTCTCCTAATGGAAGCCTAACAACATCTGGATTCTGCTTTTCAGTTATACATTTTTCATTAATAATAACCTTTTCTATAGTTTCATCTGAAGGAATATCAAACATTATTTCTGTCATTATTTCTTCAACTATAGCTCTTAACCCTCTAGCTCCAGTCTTTCTCTTAATAGCTTCATCAGCTATTGCATTTAAAGCTTCTTCAGAAAAATCTAAATAAACATTATCCATTTCAAATAATTTTTTATATTGTTTAACTAAAGCATTTTTAGGCTGAGTTAAAATGTTAACTAAAGCATTTCTATCTAATGATTCTAAAGTTACCACAACTGGTAATCTTCCAACAAATTCAGGTATAAGCCCAAACTTTAATAAATCTCCTGGCATAATATCTTGAAGTAGCTTACCTACATCTTTGTTAGTTTTAGAAGTTATACTTGCTCCAAATCCTATACAACTTTTTTCCGTTCTTTTTTCAATTATCTTATCAACCCCATCAAAAGCACCACCACAAATAAATAATATATTTGAAGTATTTATTTGTAAGAACTCTTGATGCGGATGTTTTCTTCCTCCTTGTGGCGGAACTGCAGCTGTTGTTCCTTCAAGAATTTTTAACAATGCTTGTTGAACTCCTTCTCCTGAAACATCTCTAGTAATAGATGGATTTTCTGATTTTCTTGCAATCTTATCTATTTCATCAATATAGATAATTCCTTTTTCAGCTCTTTCAATATCATAATCAGCATTTTGTATTAGCTTTAATAATATGTTTTCTACATCTTCACCAACATATCCTGCTTCAGTTAAAGTTGTAGCATCTGCAATAGCAAAAGGAACATTTAAAAACTTTGCTAATGTTTGTGCTAATAATGTTTTTCCTGAACCTGTTGGACCTAGTAAAAGAATATTACTTTTTTGAAGCTCTATATCATCTTCAACTAAATTAGAGTTAATTCTTTTATAGTGATTATAAATAGCTACAGATAAAGACTTTTTAGCTTTTTCTTGGCCTATTACATATTGATCTAAATAATTTTTAATTTCATTTGGCTTAGGTACACTAGTTGTATCTAATTCAATATTTTCTTCAAATTCATCTGATATAATTTCTGAACATAAGTCTATACATTCATCACAAATATAAACACCTGGTCCAGCAATTAACCTTTTAACTTGCTCTTGACTTTTGCCACAAAAAGAGCATTTTAATTTTTTTTCATCGTATTTAGCCATAAATTCACCTCACTTGGTTAAAATAGAACTTTTATTCGTCACTACCTTTTTCTTTATTTACTATCACTTTATCAACTAACCCATAATTCATAGCTTCTTCTGCTGTCATAAAATAATCTCTTTCAACATCGGCTTTTATTTTCTCTAAACTTTGATTAGTATTTTCACTTAAAATCTTATTTAATGATTCTTTTATTTTTAATATTCTTTTAGCATGAATATCAAAATCAGTTGCTTGCCCTTGGAAGCCACCTAAAGGCTGATGTATCATAATCTCACTATTTGGAAGAGCATATCTCTTTCCCTTTGCTCCAGATGAAAGCAAAAATGATCCCATAGATGCTGCCATCCCTATACAAATTGTTGAAACATCTGGTTTTATATATTGCATAGTATCATAAATAGCCATTCCTGAAGTTATTGAACCCCCTGGACTATTTATATATAAATGTATATCCTTATCTGGATCTTCACTTTCTAAGAACAATAACTGTGCAACTACTAAATTAGCAATTGTATCATTTATTTCTCCACTTAGCATTATAATTCTATCTTTTAATAATCTTGAAAAAATATCATATGATCTTTCGCCTCTACTAGTTTGTTCTACTACCATTGGAACTAAACTCATTTCAATTCCCTCCTTCTCTAAAATTACCGTCTTTTATAATATATCCATCTTTATTAAAAACTAACTATAATAAATTATATAAAAATTCATTTAATTTGTTAATGATAATTTGAAATAATTGCCAGAAATAACTTCTGGCAATTACTAACTTTTCTATTTATTGTTTTCTATTAATTGTTTTCTATTAATAATTTTATAGTTTTTGAAACTTTAACATCTGAAATAAGAGCTGCTTTTTGGCTATTTAATAATAATTCAACCATTTTTTCATCTCCAGCTGAATACATTTTAGCAACTTCTTCTGCTTTTTCTTTTAATTCTTCTTCACTTACTTCGATATTTTCTGCCTTTTCAATAGCTTCTAATACTAAATCAGTTTTAACTTTAATTTCTGCATTTTCTTTCATGTAGTCTCTCATCTTAGCTTCATCTGTTCCAGTAAATTGGAAGTATTGTTCTAAGTTTAAGCCTTGGTATTGAAGTCTTTGCTCTAAGTTTTTAACCATAGCATCTATTTCTTTTTCTACCATAACACTTGGAATTTCTACTTGTGCATTTTCAACAGCAGCTTTTATAATAGCATCTTCATATTCTTTTTCAGCTCTATTTGCATTTGTAGCTTCCATTTTCTTTGTTAAATCAGCTTTTAATTCTTCTAATGTATCAAATTCTGATGTTTCTTTAGCAAATTCATCATCAATTTCTGGTAATTCCTTAACCTTAATTTCTTTTACTAAAACATCAAACTTAGCTTTCTTATTATTTAATTCTTCTTTTCCATAGTTTTCTGGGAAAGTAACATTTACTTCTACCTTATCTCCAACTTTTGCACCTATTAATTGGTCTTCAAAGTTATCTATGAAAGTACCTGAACCTATTTCTAATGAGTAGTCCTTTCCTTCTCCACCTTCAAAAGCTACACCATCAACATAACCTTTGAAATCAATAACTGCTGTATCTCCACTAGCTACTTCTCCATCTTCTTTAGTTTCTACTCTTGCATTTTTTTCTTGCATATCTTTTAATCTTGCAGCAATATCTTCTTCTGTTACTTCGTAAGATGGCTTTTCAATATTTAATCCTTTGTATTGTCCTAATTCAACTTCAGGATAAACAGTAACTTCTGCAGTATAAACGAAATCTTTTCCTTCTTCTACAGTTACTATGTCTATCTTTGGATAATCAACAGGGATTATATTGTTTTCTTCTAATGCTTTTGGATATGACCCTTCTATAGCAAAGTTAATAGCGTCTTCCATTAAAACTCCAACACCATAGTATTTTTTAACTATAGCCATTGGCACTTTACCCTTTCTAAATCCAGGTACATTAAAACTTTTAACATTTTTATTGTAAGCTTTCTTTATAGCCTCTTGAAACTTATCAGCTTCAACTGTAATTTCAAATTTAATAAGATTTTTCTCTATTTTTTCCATTTTAGCTTCCATTGTATTCTTTCCTCCTAAAATAGTAAGATAACTATAATATTTGATATAACTAGCTTATTATACCATAGATTAATAATTACTTTCAAATATTTGTTTAATTTTTTAATTTACCAAATCTCCATTAACAGTTATATATTTAACATTTCCATTTATGGTAACTTCTAATCCTTTTTCTTGAATTTTCCCTAATTTTACTTCCTTTGCTTTAGATGCCCATATAGTTTTATGAGTTAAATCATTCAAATTTGCTACCCAGACATACTTATCTAAATCATAACCAAAATAAGGAACATTGCTTATATAAGCTACTGTAGTATTATCTATAAATTTAGCTTCAGTATTCCATAAATAATCTTTATAAGTTGATAATACATTAGCTTTATTAAACACTTCTCCATTTGGAGCTGTATAGCTATCTTTACCTATAACAGCTTCTGTTTTATTAACATTAAATATCTTCATATTCTGATTTTCATCAATAGTTAGTAACAAACTTTTCTCTGGATTTAAAGTATAATATATATTACTTGGTGCATCTTTTAAACCTATAAATTTTATCTTACCATCCACCTCTTCATACTCAGCTTTAACTATAAGATCTTCCCTTATTTTTAAATCCATGGTTTTATTTTCTGTAACCACAGGAACTTCCTCTTTTTTTACTTCAACCTGTTCTTGACTATCTTCTATTTTTGAAACTTCTTCATCAACATTACTTTCGCCTTCATCTATCCAATTTTGAACCTTTACTTTAACATTTTCCATATCCATATTATTTAATGATATTTTTGCAATGACTGCACCAACAATAATTACTCCTATTATTGACATTAAAGCTATTCTCTTTCTTCTTTTTCTCATCTGCCTCTCATAGTCCCTGCTAAATATGCTAGGTTTTCTCACAACTATTCCCTCCTTATTTTATGCCATTATTAGTTTGTTTATTTTTCTTATTGCGACAGCACGTAGACTCTCCACTTTTTTTGCTACAACAGCCACCACATTTAATAATCCCATACTTTCTTAGTTCTTCTATAGTAAGATTAACTTCATTTTTATCATATGGCTCATATTCAGGTGTTTCTTTTAGCAATTCTTCTTTTTTGAAAGTTATCATAAAATCACCTCAATTCATATTATAATCTGATATATATAAATCTCCATATAAATTCTATATTTTATTTATATTATAACATTATTTTCAACCATAAATTGATAATTATATTCAAAAAATTTATTATTTGCAATTTTTTATAAAAAGTATTGGATTTTTTGACAAAATATACTATAATAAAAATGAGATATTTATATACATAATATTTATAAAAATAATTATTTTATTACATAAACTGAGTATTAACTTTAAAACTTTAGTCGATTTTTTATATAACAAACATTAATAACTCAAAATAATTAACATGCCCATACTTCTGTTAATATAATATTAACAGTTTTATAAAACCCCACATATGTTCATTTATTCCCTTTCTTAAATGAACATATAACCCTTTAACCTGTACAATAACCCTTGTGCAGGTTCTTTATTTACTAAATTTTACAAATATAACATAGGATCTACATGTTGACCATTAATTCTAATTTCCCAGTGAATATGTGGACCTGTACTCATTCCAGTTGATCCTACTCTTGCAATAGTTTGTCCTCTATAAACTGTTTCTCCTACAGAGACAACCATTTCACTATTATGTGCATATAATGTTTGTATACCTTCTCCATGATCTAATATAATTGTATTTCCATAGCCACTAATCCAACCTGAATATACTACTGATCCACTTTTAGATGCATAAACTGGATCTCCATAATTATCAGCAAAATCAACTCCTGTATGAAAGCCTGCAGCTCCAGTTACTGGATTTATTCTAGGACCATAACTATCAGTTACAACTCCTTTTCCTGGCCTTAAAAATGTCTCTTTACTTGGATTTCCAATTTCCCCATAACTATTGTCTAAAGATGGCTTATCATTTTCTTCAGGGTTTATCTCTAAATTTGAACTGTTTCCATTATTTATACTTGCAAATATATTATCTATTTCTTTTTGTAATTCCTGATTGTATGCTATTAAATCTCCAATCTCATTTTCTATATCTACTTCCTTATTATTTAAAGCGGCAATAATACTATTTTTTTCATCCTCTAAAGTAGAAAGTTCATTTATCTTACTTCTATGATATTCTTCCTTTGCTATATATTCATTTTTAATTTCTTTTAATTCATCTTGTTTCGATACTAGAGTATTTTTATTTTCTTCAATAACTCCTAAAGCTGTTGCTAATTCTTCCTTCTCTATTTTAAGCTGAGCTTGAATATCTTTTGCTTCAGTAATAAGTTTTTTATCAAAATTTATAATCTTAAAAATACCTTGAATATTGTTAGAAAACGAAAGAATACTATCACTTGTAATAAGTAAATATATGTAATTAAGCATAATATCAATTTTATAATATGTTCGTATTCTTTTATCTACTATATTTTTTAGGCTAATGGCCTCTTCTTCTTTTTCTGATATAGTATTTTCTATCTCTGAAATTTTAGCTTCTGTAGTGATAATTTCATTATTTATGCTATCAATTTCTGATTGAAGAGTATCTATCTTTTCTTGATAAGCTTTAACTTCTTCTTGTACTTTATTCAAATCATCACTTACCCCACTTATTTCCATGATAATTCCATTTAACTCGTTGCTCTCTTTATCAATTTCACTTTGGATATTATCCCTCTCATCTTCTAAGCTCTCAATCTTACTATTATTATCATTTATTTGTTCCTGTAAAGAAGAGCTTGTCTCTGCATAAACTAAAAAATTCATAGAAAAAATTACAGTAACAGAAGATGCTACTGTTTTTAAAATTTTATTCATATGTTGCCTCCATTAATCACTCTGTCTTGATAGTAAATTTTTGTACATCTTTTACTATCCATTTCCCCTCATTGTACTGTATTTGAGTTAAAAACATTTCTTCAACATCTTCTTTTATAAATGAAAGCACCTTTTTCTTTATTGTGTAGTTTAAACTAATTACTACATTACCTTTATAACTTCCATCTTCATAAAAAAATTCACTTTTTGTTAATTCAGTTTTTAAATCATTGAACTCATAATTATTTTTTAAAAACAAACTTTCCTTCTTTATGCTATCATAAATCTTACTCTTAGTATCCTCATAACAATTAAGAATTAATGAAGAATCAGAATTGTTCAATGCTTCAAATACACTTGTATAAAAGGTATTACAATCATCACTTATATTTTTAATAAGTGTATCATTTATTATATCAATATCTATATTTATATTAGGTAAAGTACCGACCTTAACCTCTTCACTTTTTATTACTCCCCAATCAAATTCTCTTTCTAATTGTATAGTTATATCTTTATTTAATGGTATAGGGCCATAATTTTTAATATCACTTACCTTTTGATTAAGCTTTATCCCATTTATATACACAGATGCATCACTAAAATTTGAAGTTAAACTTATATTTATAGCTGGTATCTTTAAGTCATACTCTGTATTTTCCATTATATAGACTTCTTTTTCTTCCTCTATAACTCCATATTCTGTTTCTAACTCACCTTTAATTAAATATTTCCCAGGAATAAGATTTCTTTTAATATTAGTGTTTGCAATTTTTTTATTGTTTATATATACCTTGGTATTATCAAAGTTAGTATTTACCTTAATTGCAACTGGCTCTATTTCAATATAATAATCATCAAAAAATAAATTTTCATCACATACTAAAGAAAAAAAGGAACTACTTCCATTAGCTTTTAAACTTCTAATAATACTATTTACTTGTGCTTTATTTTCAGAATAATATTCTGTAAGAGGCTCAACTTCTTCCTTTATTATTTTATTTCCATTAATTCTAATGTCCTTGTATATCTTTCTTGGATTATTTTCCTTTAAAGCAACTTCTAAATTTTTCAGTATAGAACTTTTTGTAGATTTAATATTTACAATAGTAATACATCCCATTATAGATACAAATACTATAAAACTTATCAAAAGCTTTTTGTTAAATAAAAAATCCTTAAAGCTACTAATTCTTAAATTAATTAAGTCTTCCTTCAATGATGTTAAATATACTTTTAAGCTATCTTTTAATCTTCTTAACTTATCCAATATATTTCATCCTTTATTCTAAAATATCAATTATCCACTTATTACAATTCAAACATTTATATATTCTAATAACAAATATATCTAATTCCCCCATCAAACCCTTTTCGCTTGACATTTCAATCTCTTCTTTTGTGTAAAAATCATCATCTTTGTTTAAGAAGCCTTGTATCTCAATAATATAATTTTCACTAGTTTTTTCACAACAATCATTTAAACCTACTACTTCTATTTTCTCATATGTAAGACTTGAACTTAAATCTTTAACAATGCTAATTATATCTTCAAATTCTTGTATATTATCTAAAAATTCTTCTTTATAAAATATTAAGTCTTTTACTCTAAATAATTCCTTCATTTTAATTCACCTCTTCTATATTTTATATACTATGTTATCATTAAACAAGATAAAATAATAGTAGTAAATTTCTAATATATGCTATAATTAATTAAAGAATATATCTATATTAAAATAGAAAAATAAAACTATTTTTTAAGAAAGATAATATAAAGGGAGGTAAACATACTATGATTTTTGATAGCCATATGCATTCAAAATTTTCAACTGATAGTGACATGAATATAGAAAATGCTATTGCTGTTGGTAAAGAAAAAAATATTGGAATAATTATTACAGATCATATGGATTTAGATTACCCTGTTGCTGATGAGTTTAGATTTAATATACCTGAATACTTTAAAGAGTATGAGAAATATCGTAGTGATAGGGTCAAATTAGGAATAGAGATTGGACTAACTGAAAATACTTTACTTGCTAATGAAAACATTGGACAAACCTATGATTTTGATTTTATATTGGGATCTATTCATGCAGTAGATGGATTAGATATTTACTTAGACTATAGAAATAAATCCTATACAAAAAAAGACTTTTTTATTAATTATCTTGAATGTATGCTAAGATGCATTAAACTTCATAATAATTTCGATTCATTATCCCATATTGATTATCCTTGCCGATATGCTTCCTTTGATAATAATGAAATCCTTGTTTCTGAATTTAAGGACATTTTATCTGAAATTTTCACTACATTAATAAATAAAGATAAAGTTCTAGAATTAAATACTGCAAGATTACGAGACTTAGATGCCAATAATGCCTTAATAGATATTTATAAACTTTATAAAGATTTAGGAGGTAAATATGTAACTTTAGGCTCTGATGCTCATAGACACTTAAATATTGCAAATAATTTTAATTTAGCCTTTGAATTTATAAATACTGTAGGACTTCAAGGTGTATATTTTGATAAAAGGACTCTTAAAGGATTTTAAAGATATAAAAAATAAAGCTATTATTGCATATCCTAAATAAATCTTATAATTCCTAGGTTTGCATAATAGCTTATATTTTTCTTTATTATAAATTTTCAATCTCTCTTCTTTCTGCTTTTAAGTTATTAATCTTCTTTCTTCTCTTAGCTAATTCTTCTTCTAAATCTTCTAATGTAACTCCCATTTCTACCATTGCAACTAGTAAGTGATATACTAAATCTCCTATTTCTCCTACTTGTTCCTCTTTATTATTATTTTTTGCACTTATAATTACCTCTGTACACTCTTCTCCTACTTTTTTAAGAATTTTATCTATCCCCTTATTAAATAAGTAGCTTGTATAGGATTTTTCATCTCTATTTTCTTTTCTATCCTTGATTGTATTATATAGTTCTAAGATTATGCTTTCCATTTTAATCCTCCTTATTACTATAATAATTTTTTATGGAAACAACTTCTTTCTCCAGTATGGCAGGCAACTCCTATTTGCTCTACAAATACTAAAATAGTATCTAAATCACAATCCAAATATATTTCTTTTACTATTTGAAAATTTCCTGAAGTCTTTCCCTTATTCCATAATTCATTTCTACTTCTACTATAAAACCATGTAGTTTTATCTTCTAGTGTTTTACTTAAGCTCTCTTTATTCATATAAGCTAGCATTAATACTTCCTTAGTTTTATAATCTTGTACAATCGCTGGTACAAGCCCTCCACTCTTATTAAAATCTATTAAATCAATATTAAAATTCATAAATAATTCACCTATATCTTAATTTATTTATATTTTAACTAAGTCTAATTTTTATAACCTAACTTCTATATTATTTTTTTGTAGATATTCTTTAACTTCTCTTACCTTCAAGTCTCCATAGTGAAATAATGATGCTGCTAAAGCTGCATCAGCCTTCCCATCTACAAATACATCCTTAAAATCACTTATACTTCCACAGCCCCCTGAAGCAATCACCGGAATATCTACTAACTCACTTACTTTTCTTGTTACTTCTAAATCAAAGCCTTCTTTTGTTCCATCTGCATCCATAGATGTTAATAATATTTCGCCAGCTCCTAATTTATAGGCTTCTTCAATCCACTTAAATAGATCTATTCCAGTATCTATTCTTCCTCCATTTATATAAATAGTCCAGTTATTATCATCCTTTTTCTTTGCATCTACTGCTAAAACCATACATTGATTACCAAAGTAGTAAGCTCCCTCTTGAATTAATCTTGGATTTCTAATAGCTGCTGAATTTAGACTAATCTTATCTGCTCCAGCTCTTAAAATACTTCTTATTTCATCTATAGTAGTTATTCCTCCCCCTACTGTAAAAGGAATAAAAATCTTTTCTCCAACTCTTTCAACTACATCTATTATAGTTTTTCTTTTTTCATGGCTAGCTGTTATATCTAAAAATACTATCTCATCTGCTCCTTGTTTATAGTATTGTTCAGCTAAATCTACAGGGTCTCCAACTTCCTTTAATCCTACAAAGTTAATCCCTTTAACTACAGTTCCATTCTTTACATCAAGGCAAGGAATAATTCTTTTAGTATTCATATTTTCCACCTACTTTTTACATAGATTTATAGCTTCTTTTAAATCTATAGTTTTAGAATAAATAGCTTTACCAGTTATGCAACCATAAATATCTAGATTATTTAAAGCAATAACATCATTAATATCTTTTACTCCTCCTGAAGCAGTTATATCCATATTAGTAATATTCTTTATGCTTTCTATTACAGAAACATTGCTTCCTTCTAAGGTACCATCCTTACTAATATCAGTTACAATAATATTTTTAACTCCTATCTCCTCTAAATCTTTAATTAAGTCAATATAATGTACATCGCTTTTTGTTATCCATCCCTTGGTTCTTATATATCCATCCTTAAAATCAACAGCTACCGCTATCTTATCACCAAAATTATTAACTGCTTTTTTAAGTAGATCCTTATCCTCAATAGCTATAGTTCCTAAGATAACTCTAGATACTCCCCCCTCTATTAGGGCTTCAATATCATCATAATTTCTTATACCACCGCCAACTTCTACGTCTATTTTTAATGTTTTAACTACATTTAATATAATATCCTTATTAACTAAATGTCCAAGCTTAGCACCATCTAAATCAATTAAATGAATTAAATCTGCTCCACTTTCCTTAAAAGATTTTGCTATATCTAAAATATCTTCTCCTATATAATTTGTTTTATTATAATCACCTTGTAGTAATCTAACTGCTTTACCATTTATAATATCAATTGCTGGAATTACTTTCACTTTATCATCTCCCCAAATTTTTTTAATAAGCTAAGACCTGTTTCTCCACTTTTTTCTGGATGAAACTGCATTCCTATAATGTTATTTTTTCTTACTATTCCTGGAATCTTTAATCCCCCATAATAAGAATACGTAATAAGATTTTCTTCCAAATATTCACAAGCCATAAAACTATGCACATAATACAGGAAATTATCCCCAGATAATTTGTTGATAATTTCATCCTCATTATTAATAATAATTTTATTCCAACCCATATGTGGAATTTTCACTTTTTCTTTAGGCACTATTCTTTTTATCTTTCCTTTAATTAAGCCTAAACCTTCACATTTCTCACCTTCATAACCTTGTTGAAATAATATTTGCATTCCTAAGCATATTCCTAAAATTATCTTACCTTCATCAGCTAAATTTTTTATTAATAAATCTAACTTATCCTTCTTTAAATTATCCATAGCTTGCTTAAAAGCACCAACTCCAGGTAAAATTACAGCCTTGGAACTTCTTATTACTTCTTCATCCTTTGTAATTACTGATGGAATCTCTAAAAAATCTAAGGCATTTTTTATACTTTTTAAATTTCCCATTCCATAATCAATAATAGCAACCATACTATCACATCCTTGCTAAATATTTAATGATCCTTTAGTTGAAGGTATCATTTCTCTATCTTCATTATAAGAAATAGCTTCCTTTAAAGCTCTTCCAAAAGATTTAAATATAGCTTCAACTTTATGGTGATCATTTTCTCCATATAAAAGCCTAATATGCAATGTAGTTTTAGAATTCATCGCTACAGCTCTAAAAAACTCCTTTGTCATTTCAGTAGAATAATTCCCAATAGAGTCTCTTTTAAATTCTCCATCAAAGTGTAAATAACTACGTCCACTTAAATCTAAAATTACTTGACATAGGGTTTCGTCCATTGGTAAAAAATTATTCCCATATCTCTTTATTCCCTTTTTATCTCCTAAGGCCTCATTTAATGCTTGTCCTAAAGCTATGCCTACATCCTCAACTAAATGATGATCACACACATCTATATCTCCATTTGCTTCTAAATTAATATCTATTGAGCTATGAAAAGAAAATAAAGTTATCATATGGTTAAAAAAACCAACTGGAGTATTAACATTGCATTTACCTTTACCATCTAAATTTATCTTTAAAGAAATATTAGTTTCAT
>JAFSER010000039.1 GCA_017435645.1 Clostridium sp.
CCTTGAAGAACACGAGGTGATAGGTCAGAGGTGTAAGTGTGGTAACATATTTAGCTGACTGATACTAATAGGTCGAGGGCTTGACCAAAACAAAGTATGGAAAAATTCATGTGCAATTTTCAGAGAATGCTCTGAAAATAAAATATTCCGTGGTAGCTCAATGGTGGAGCACTCGGCTGTTAACCGATAGGTTGGAGGTTCGAATCCTCTCCACGGAGCCATTTTTATAAGGGTTTTATAAGAGTAGATTTATATCTATTGTTATAAAACCCTTTTTAATATTTTATTAACTCTGTATTAACTCTATATAAAGTATCATTCTTATTATATATATTTATTATATCTTTGTAATTTTCTCATTTATAATTTGATATTAAGAAAATAATAATTTTATACTATAATTTAAGTTTTAATAAAATAAATAAGACTTTATTAGTAAAAATTAAGAAAAGTATTCGAGAATTTCTAAAAATAAATCTATAAAGGAATTTAGAGGTTATATTGTTAAGAATTTATGAATTTAAGGAAAAAATCAGTTGTTAAAAAGTATTGTATTAATTATCTTCCTATTACAGTTATATTGAATGTATTACTTATGGTTTTTATAAGAGAAGCCAATTAGTAAGTATTGCATTGAATAAGGAATAGTGTGTTATAATATTGAAAAGAGTAACTGAATCTTATGTTGAAATTTGGGATAGGGTTTTAAAGATAGAAAATTAATTAGAATAGAGGAGGATTAAATTATGTTATCTAAAGATATTTTATCAAGCGTATTATCTAGATGTTTGATAACAGGTGGAGATTTTGCAGAGATATTCGAAGAAGATACCTTAAATACATCTATAAGTCTCTTAAATGGAAAGGTTGAAAATACTATATCAGGAAGAACGCATGGTATAGGAATTAGAATATTTAAAGGTTTAAAAAGTGTATATGCATATACTAACAATATTAATTTAGCATCACTTCTAGATACTGCAGAAAAGGCAGCTTTAGCTCTTGGAGATTTAAAAGAGGATGTAAGTGTAGTTTTAAATAGAAAAGAAATTATAAATAATAATAAAATTATATATATTCCTTCATCAATAAGTTTAGATAAGAAAATTGACGTTATGAAGAGAGGATATAAGGCTGCAAAGAATTATCATGAAGAAATAACTCAAGTATCAGTTGGATACTTAGATAAGGAACAAAATGTATTAATTGCTAATACAGAGGGACTATTAGTTGAAGATAAGAGAGTTAGAACAAGATTTACAGTTAATTCAATAGCTTCATATAATGGAGAAAATCAAACAGGTTTTGAAGGTCCTGGAGCTCATATGGGATTTGAATTATTTGAAACTGTTGATCCGGAGTATTATGGCAGAGAAGCATCAAGAGTTGCTCATACAATGTTACATGCTAAAAATTGTCCTGCAGGAAAGATGACAGTTGCAATTGATAATGCCTTTGGAGGCGTTATATTTCATGAAGCATGTGGGCATTCACTAGAAGCAACATCAGTAGCAAAGGGAAACTCAGTATTTACAAATATGATTGGAAAGAAAATAGCATCAAGTAAGGTTACTGCAGTAGATGATGGTACTATTCCAAATGCTTGGGGTTCACTTAATATAGATGATGAAGGGAATAAAACAAGAAAGAATATATTAATAGAAGATGGAATATTAAAAGGTTACTTAATTGATAAATTAAATGCTAGAAGAATGGGAATGGAAGCTACAGGAAGTTCAAGAAGACAAAGCTATAAATATGCACCAACATCAAGAATGACTAATACTTATATTGCAGCTGGAAATGATGATGAAAAAGATATTATTAAGTCAATTTCAGAGGGATTATATGCAAAAAAGATGGGGGGAGGCTCAGTAAATCCAGTAACAGGAGAATTTAATTTTTCAGTAGCCGAAGGATATATAGTGAAAAATGGAGAGATTCAAGAACCTGTTAGAGGAGCAAGTCTTATAGGTAAAGGTAGTGAAGTACTATTGAATATTGATATGGTTGGAAAGAATTTAGAGCATGGACAAGGAATGTGTGGATCCATATCAGGTAGTATACCAACTAATGTAGGGCAACCTATGATTAGAGTAAGTGAAATTACAGTAGGTGGAAGATAGGAGGGAGAAGTATGGAATTAAAAGAGTTTATTGATAAGTTATTTAACAAGGCTAAAGAAAATGGTTTTAATGAATATGAAGTTTATTATACCGATAGCGAAAGTTTGAGTATAAGTACTTATAATGAAGAAGTTGAGAAATATAATTTAACTACTTCCTATGGTTTTTCTTTTAGAGGGAAATTAGGCGATAAGATAGGGTATTCCTATACTGAAATATTAGATGAAGAAGCTATTGACATGTTAATCAAAAATGCTAAGGAAAGTGCTTTAGCTATTGAAAATACTGATATTCAATTTATATATGAAGGAGATAAGGAGTATAAAGAGATTAATACTTATTATGAAGCTTTAGAGGATATTCCAGCTAGTAAATTAATAGAATTAGCTCTAAGTATGGAGAGAGAAGCTAAAAAGCTAGATAGTAGAGTAGTTAGTTTTGGTGGTTGTGGGATAGGATATAGTAAAGGTAAGCATGGAATAATTAATTCCAAGGGGCTTAATTTAGAAGATAAATCTAACTTACTTACTGCATATGTAGTTCCTATAATTAAAGAAGGAGAAAATATGCTTGATGGTTTTGGATATGTTACAGCTTGCTCATTGGATGAAGTTAATCCAAAGCAAATAGCAAGTGATGCAATTAAAGAAGCTATTTCAAAAATAGGGGCAAAATCTATTCCTTCAGGGAAATATAAAATAATAATAAATAATGAAGCTATGGTATCAATGTTATCTACATTTGACAATATATTTAGTGGAGATGCAGTTCAAAAAGGATTTAGCTTATTGAAGGGAAAAGAGGGAGAAGTAATTGCTAGTGAAAAGGTTACTTTAGTTGATAATCCACACTTAGAAAAGGGATTAGCATCATGCTCTTTTGATCATGAAGGCGTAGCGACTAAAAAGAAAGAGTTAATTAAAAATGGTAAATTAATAACATTTATTCATAATTTAAAAACAGCAAATAAGGGAAATACTAAATCTACGGGAAATGGATTTAAGGGATCTTATGCATCTCCAATAGGTGTTTCAGCAACCAATCTTTATATTGAAAAGGGAAGTAAATCTATTGATGAATTAATGATTGAAGTAGGAGAAGGTGTATTAATAACTGATTTTGCAGGCTTACATTCAGGGGCTAATTCAGTTACAGGAGACTTTTCGTTGGCAGCAAAAGGATTTTATATTAAAGATGGAAAGAAGGATTTTCCTGTAGAACAAATAACAGTAGCAGGAAATTTCTTTGAGTTATTAAAGGACATAGAAGAGGTTGGAGAAGATTTAAAATTCCCAATGACAAGTGTTGGAAGCCCATCAGTAATAATTAGGAGTTTAAGTATAGCAGGAAAATAAAATACTTAAATAGAGCAATTAATAGAATTTGAAATGAATAATAATATAATAAATATAAGTCTTGGAACAAGGGCAAGTAGCATTAAAGTAATTAATCTTTATAAAAAATTTGGAGTTTATAAAAATTATTTTAATATTAATGGAGTTTTTAATGATGAAATATTAATGGATCTATATATAAAGAAAAATTCAGCAATACGGCTGAATTTTTTCTTTATATATTTTTAATTATTTAATTACTTGAGTTAACAGTTGTATTATTAGCTCTTATCATTTTATCTGATAACTCAACTATATTCTTATATAATTCTTTTTCTTTATCAGTGAGATTTTTACCTACAACTTCAAGATTAGTTAGAACAGCAAAAGATTTATTTGTATTTAAAAGATTTCTTCCTAATGCTGTATTAATGTATTTATCATTATCTACTCCTAATAAGTATAGTAGAGTAGGCATTATATCTACTTGCCCTCCAATAGTATCAAAAGTTTTTCCTTCCTTCATATCTTTAGACCAGATTAAAAATGGAACAGTATGTTCACCATTATCTAAGTACCAATCTTCTTTAGTTGATAAGCTTTCTATAGAGCTATTATAATATTTATGAATTCCTGTATGGTCTCCCTCAATAACAACAACTGTATTATCTAATAGACCTTCGGAATCTAATAATTCTAAGAATAGGCCTATTTGAGAATCAGTATATTTTATACTTTCAAAATAGCCACCAATTTCATTTTTATTAAGTTCATCATTTAAATTAAGAACTCTTTTTTCTTCAGGAAGATCAAATGGTCCATGACTAGTAAGTGTTACTGTAAATGCATAAAATGGTTCTTGTAATTCTTTAAGCATAGGAACAACCTGCCTGAAGTAGCTTTCATCAGATAGACCAAGTCCAATTACTTCATCTATGTTAAAGGAATAATAATCAATAAATTCATCGAAGCCTATTCCAGTAAGACCATTTACATAATTCCAGAAAGATCCCTTATCTGGATGAATAGCTATAGTTTCATAATTCATTTCTTCTAATAAATTAGGAAGAGAATTATATTTTGTTGAAGGATATCTAAAGAAAGTACTTCCTCTTCTTAATGGAAACATTGATGTATTTATCATTAAATCTGAATCCGAACTTGTTCCTTCATTAACTTGCTCATAAATATTAGGGAAGTAAAGTCCTGTATTGATTAATTCATCTATAACAGGAGTTATTTTTTGTCCATTAACTTCTTTACCAACAATAAAGCTTTCTAAGGATTCTACTTGAATAACTAATAAATTTTTTCCTTCTAACATTCCTGCATAATCATTATCAGGTAAATTTTCTTTTTGAGCAAAGAATTCATTTATTAGAGATTTATCTTCTTCAGTTAGTTCATAAGGCTTTGAATCTTTATATACATTATAAATATCAAATATATGATAACCTATTGGAGAAAAATATCTAGCAGTGTTAGTAGGATCATAGCTAGAGAATAAATAAGCATTACCAATATTTTCATTATTTAAAACATATAAATTAAAAGGAACATAGCCTATATAAGCAATACTACCTAATAAAAGAACAAAGAATGTTTTGGTAGCTCTTTTTTTATATGTTTTATAAGAGTTTCTTGTAAAGAAAACAAAGATTCCTAAGATAATAAAGTCAATTATTAATAAGAAATCCATTCCAGTAAACATTGATGATATTGAACTACCCATACCATCTAGATTAGCTGTTTGAGTTAGTAGTAAAACAGAAGGCATAGTTAAGAAGCCTCTAAAGTATCCTAAATCTAAGAATATAAGTGCTGTAATAATTATATCTATAACAAATAAATAGATAACTCTACCTTTACCTTTAAATAATAATGAAAAGCTTAAAAATATTAAAATAAAGGCAACATAATATAAAAGAAAATATCTAGATGAATCATATCCATTAGCAAAGTCAAACATATAAGGATCATCATTAGCGATAAATCCCTGAAATATAATACATTTAAGAATTATTGCTACAAATGGAATTACAAATAGAAGAGTTCTCATAGATTTATGCCAGATATTTTTAGAATCTCTAAAATCTTTTTTTAATAATTTTTTTATATAAAATTCAATCATATATAAGTATTATGAAGGTACTGTAAAATACAGTGCCTTACCTCCTTTCCTTTTGCTTACAACACTTAAATTATATTATAGTAGATTTTATAAAGCAAACGTGATTTATTAAAATTTTATTATAATATATTTAGCAGCATAAAATATTTGTGTATATAAAAGTAGAGATTATAATGCTGATTTTTTATGATATAATTATAATATATATTTTTTTGAATTCATGGAGGAAGAAAATGACTCAATATGATTTAATAATAATAGGAGGAGGAGCATCAGGACTATCAGCTGGAGTGGCTGCTCTTAAAGACGGAGTAAAAAAAGTATTATTATTAGAAAGAAACAGTGATTTAGGTGGAAACCTAAATTTATTTATACATGGTGGATTTGGAGAATACTATTTTGAAAAAGCTGTAACAGGTCCAGAACTTGCAAGTGAACTTATAAAACAATTTAAGGCCTTAGGTGGAGAATATAAAATTGATACAGAGGTTTTAGAGCTTACTACAGAGAAGGTAGTAACTTATGTTAATCCAAGAGAAGGAATTAGGGATATTAAATCTAATGCTATAATAATAGCATCAGGATGTAGAGAGAAATTTACAGGAAATATAAACATACCTATTCATAAATATACAGGAATTTATACTGTAGTTTCTGCACATAAATTAATAAACTTATATGGGTATCTTCCAGGTAAGAAGGTAGTTATTTTAGGAAAAACTCCTTGGTCATTAGTGTTAGCTATTAGATTAATAGTAGAAGGGGCTAAGGTAAATGCAATAGTAAATCAACATAATAATAAACAGTTAAATTATAGATCAGAAGATATTTTAAGAAGTATGGATATAAATATTATTGAGCATAGTAGAGTAATAGAGCTGTATGGAAGTGAAAGAATTGAAAAAATAGATGTGGAGGATATAATAGATAAAACTATCACCACTATAGAATGTGATTCGTTAATATTAAGCGTAGGATATTTTCCAGATTTAGGATTTATAAAAAATACTAATATAAAAATATATGATAAAAAAGATACTATAGTCAATAATAGAACATCGGAACCGGGAATTTTTGCTTGTGGTACAGTAGTAACAAGAGATTCTGAAGTATTTAGAAGTGGAGAAGATGGGTTTAAAGTAGGAAAATTAGTAGCAGAATATTTAAATAACTTTAAATAAGCTACTTAAATTAAATATTAAATAATTATTAATTGTATAATTACTTGATATAATAATTTAAAAAATAAAAGGCTAACTTGTTAAGTTATGAATATGTAAATTAAATATATTTAAGTAAAAATTAAAGTTATTATTCTATAGCATATCCAGAGCTTATAATGGAACTAAGAATAATAACTTATATTTTTATAATTGAAGAATTCTTATTAATTCTCTAAAGAATAATCTTTGTCCTCTTGGATTAAGATGAATTCCATCTATAAATATTTCATTAGAAGCTGCTTTTAAAGTTAAATCATAAAAATCAATATATTTAATACTATATTTTTTACAGAGGTTTATTAAATCATTTCTTAAATTAGGTAGGTTACTTTCACAGTAGTCATAAGTTAAAGAAGGCATAAATAATTTATAAGCATCTTCTTTAATAATTCTTGGGGGAATTCCTATAATTATTTCCTTTGTTTTACTTAGAGATTCAATTATCATTAATTCAATATTACTAATAATAGAGCTTATGGGCCTATTTGAAAGCAAATCATTACTTCCTCCCATAATAAATATTTTATTAGGATTAAACATTATTACATCTTCAGTAAATCTATTTAGCATATCTGTAGTAGTATTTCCGTTAATACCTTTATTAATAACAGAGATATCTATATTAGAAGAGAGAATATAATTTTTAAAAAGTTCTATCCAATTTTTATTTTTAGGAACTCCATAGCCAAAGGTTAGGCTATCTCCAATAAATATAAAATTATTATAATTCAATTTATTCACCTCAATCAGAATAATTTTTTAAAGCAATTTCTACAAATTAAAGTTTTTCCACCATTGCCTTTAATTATGTTTTCTTGTTTGACTTTTTTATTGCAAAACTCGCATATAGATTCATTTATATCTTTTTCTTTTGAGTCAGTAGATTTATTTAATAATTTAATAGTTTTATTCTTTTTTAAGCTTGTATAAATTTTTTTATCGCTTATTTCTAATTTTTCTTCTACTGAATAGATCATTTTATATTTGCTTTCAGCAAAAAACTCTAACTCAAAGCGAGGATTTTCTTTATCATAAAATTCTTCTGTAATTATTCTTGTGATTTGGGCATCATTAACAATAAGACCACTTTTTTCGATTCCATCAAAAATACTTTTAGTGATATTTGCAGTATCAGGATGACGCTTCTCACTTTTATAATAAACCTTTAATATTGCTATGAGAGACTCTTCAAGAATAACATTAGGGTTTTGAATTCGTGCATAGTAGGCTATTTGTTCTTCATATAGGGCATATCTATCATGAGATTTTCCAGTATTGCTAGGTAAAATTGCTCTACCGTCCTTATTGTGAAGTTTAAAATTAGATTTACTTATAGGTGATCCTGGTACAATTATCTTAGCATATGTATTCATGAAAAAACTCCTTTTATATCAATAAAATATCCTTAAAAATCAAATAAATGTAATAAAAAAATAATGAATAATTGTTATATTCATTATATAATAATCAATGAAACTTAAGAAATAGAAAATAAGTTATAAGCTTTATTATAATATACAACAATTAAGGAGCTTATACAATTAAGATAAATATAGAAAAAATAAGTTAAGAGGTTAAAATAATGGAAAGTAAATTAATTTTATCAATAGAATCAAGTTGCGATGAAACATCAGCAGCAGTAGTTAAAGATGGTAGAGAAGTTCTATCAAATATAATAGCATCACAAATAGAAACTCATAAGAAGTATGGAGGAGTAGTTCCGGAAGTTGCTTCAAGAATGCATATAGAAGTTATTAGTGGTGTAGTTACTGAGGCATTAGAAGAGGCAAAGGTTAGTCTTGAAGATATAGATGCTATAGGAGTTACCTATGGACCAGGATTAGTAGGAGCTTTATTAGTAGGCTTACAATATGCAAAAGGATTATCATATTCATTAAAAAAACCTTTAGTAGGAGTTAACCATATTGAAGGACATATTTGTGCAAACTACATAGAACATAAGGATTTAAAACCACCTTTTGTATCATTAGTAGTTTCTGGTGGTCATACATTTATAGTTCATGTAAAAGATTATGGAGTATATGATGTAATAGGTCAAACAAGAGATGATGCAGCTGGAGAAGCATATGATAAGGTAGCAAGAGCACTGGGACTTGGATATCCAGGTGGTCCTAAAATAGATAAGTTATCTAAAGAAGGGAATGAAAATGCTATAGATTTTCCAAGAGCAAATTTTCATGATGAAACTTTAGACTTTTCTTTTAGTGGGGTAAAATCAGCTGTATTAAATTATTTAAATAAATGTAAAATGCAAAATATAGAAGTAAATAAAGCAGATGTAGCTGCATCTTTCCAAAAGGCAGTTATAGAAGTGTTAAAGCAAAATGTATTAAAAACTTGTAAAAAGAAAAATGTAAATAAAATAGCAATTGCAGGGGGCGTAGCTTCAAACTCAGCATTAAGAGAAGCTTTGATAAAAGCAGCTTCAAAGGAAGGAATAGAGGTATTATTCCCATCGCAAATATTATGTACTGATAATGCAGCAATGATAGGTAGTGCAGCATATTTTAATTACATAAATGGATTAGAGGTACCATTAAATATTAATGCAAAGCCAAACTTAAAACTATAATCTATAAGGGGGATTGGAATAAGTGAAGCTTTTACCACACTCAAATGGAATAAAAAAAGTAAATATGAAAAAACAGTTAAATCCTAAAGAAAAAGCTAAAAATATAATTTTAGTTATTTTATCTATTCTATTATTTGGATTTATATATCAAAGAATAAGTAATTTTATTGCTAATGAAACACTAAAAGAAAGAGTTGATTATGTAAGAATTGATGATAAAAGGCTAGATTATATTTTAGAAGGAGAAGGGAATTATACAGTAGTATTTGATGGGAATCTAGGAAATAACTTAAATCAATGGGATATAATATCTGACCAGTTGATATCTGAATATGGAGATGTTGCAACATTTACATATAACAGAAGAGGATACGGATTTAGTGATAGTGGATCACAAAGAACTATTAAAGAACAAGCAGAAGATTTAAGGCTTTTATTAAGAAAAGCAGCAGTACCATCTCCATATATTTTAGTCGGTGAGGAATATGGAAGTCTAGTATTAACTGAATTTGCAAAGACTTATCCAGATTTAGTTGCAGGAGTTGTTATTATTAACCCTATAGTAGAAGATGAAATAAATAATAATAACAAACTAGGATTAATATTCGGAAGCTTTAGAAGAAAAATAGAAAGTGTTGGTTCTGGAGTTGGTTTTACAACATTATTAGATAAGCTTAATTTAACTTGTAATACAGATCAATTTAAAGAAAAATTAGATGATAATGATTTAGAAGAATTTCAAGTTCATAGAACTAAATCAAATTACAATAAAGCAGTATATAATGAATATAAAAATTTAATATCAGGAAATAATGAAATCCAAGAAGCAGGAGCTTTTTCTGGAAAACCTTATTACTTAATAGCGAAACAAGGACAAGAAGTATTAGCTAATTTAGGAGATGAAGAATTAACTAAGGTATATAGCATAGACTATGAAGAGAATATTGTATCTATGTATGAACCTGAGTCTGTTATAACAGGAATTAGACAAGTAATTAAGCAAGCAAATGAAATTGCAAGATTATCTAAGGATAATTAAAAATTTACTAATAAAAATTAATTTTGCTAAATAATATGTCATATAATTGTCATAAAGAAAGGGTATATTAGTAAGTGTAAAGAATAATTATAAATTATTAATGTGAATGGGAGGCTTTTCTAATGGATAAAGATAATATATATGATGTAGATAAATTGCAAAAAAATACTAGTATGTCTGATGAATCAGGAGTAATTAATGAAGAGCAAAATATAGAAGAAGTAAAAGAAATTAATAATGATGAAATAACTAAAGAGAATAATGATAATGAAGTAAATTTTATATTATGTGATGATTCAGAAAGTAATGTTGAAGAAAATTCTAAAGCAGATATTAAAGAAAATAATGAAGTAATTAATACTAATATATACACTGATGAAGAATATATTAAATCTCAAGAAGAGAATAGTTTTAATGAAAGTAATAATGAAGAATCTACTTCAAATTCAGGAGATTTTGAGGGTAATTCATATGTACATCCAATAAATGATATATCAAATAAAAACACAGGTAAAAGAAAAAAAATAAAGAATAAAAAGAATGGTATATTTAAGGTTGTATCTATAGCACTAATAACTGGATTATTAGGTGGATTATTAGGTGGAGGAAGCACGTATTTCCTTATGAAAAATTATATTTCAGAATTGAAGAATAAAACAGTTGTTCAAAATCCAGCAACATTTGAAGGGAATTCAGAAGCACTAACTGCAGTAGAAGCTTTCCAAAAAGTAGCTCCAGCAGTAGTTATAGTATCAGTTAGTGGAGTACTTGATTATAGTGGAATAATACCACAAGAAACAGAAGGTATAGGTTCAGGATTTATTATTAATGAAGAAGGATATATCTTAACTAATTATCATGTTATTGAGGGAGCAAAAGAAGTTAAGGTAACTTTATCTGATGAAAGAGAAGTTGCAGCTAAGGTAGTAAATTATGATGAAAACCAGGATGTAGCTATGTTGAAGATAAGTGATGATTCTGTAAAAGTTCCAGCGGTTGTTGAACTTGGAGATTCTGATGCATTACAACCAGGAGAACAAGTAATAGCTATAGGAACACCTTTATCAAAGGATTTTAACCAAACTGTAACAAGTGGAATAGTTAGTGCTGTAAATAGAGTTGTTGAAACAACTTCAGGAGGATCATTAACATTAATACAAACAGATGAAGCTATAAATCCAGGAAATATTGGAGGACCTCTAGTTAATACAATAGGCGAAGTTATTGGAATTAATAATATGAAGATTGCTTCAGATGAAGTTGAGGGAATAGGATTCTCAATTCCTATAAATTCAATTAAAGATAGAATAGAATCATTATCAAAACCTATATTAAATTTAGGTATATCAGTAAGAGAAGTAAATAGTGAACTTGCTAAAAGATATAATTTAGAAGAAGGTTTGTATATAGTTCAAGTAACTGAATTTTCTCCAGCAGAAGTTGCAGGATTACAAAGTGGAGATGTAATAGTTAAATTTGATGGTAAAAAAATAACTACATTCGATGAATTAAAAACTATTAGAGATACTAAAGAAGAAGGAGATATAGTATCTGTAGAAGTAGTTAGAGACGGTAAGACTAAAACTTTTGATGTAAAATTAGAAGCAAAGAACTAGTAAAATTTTAAAGAATAAATAAGAGAGAGTTTACACTATAGATTTTATCAACAGGAGATATTAAATAATATTTTCTGTTGATTTTTTTATTTTTTTACAATAATTATTAATTAATAAATCACATTTTGTTATTTACGGAATAGAATATACTATAAATAAGAAATATTGAATTTCTAAAACTTAGGAGGCAAAGTTATGAGCGGAAGAATAACATCATGTGAATTAAAAACAGGATGCAACGAACAAATTGAAGCAATAGTTAGGTTACCAGAGGAAAAAAGATCAGTTATATTTGGAACAGTTTTAGACTGCAATAGAATGCCAGTAGCAGACGCTGTAGTTAAATTGTTACAAGTAGTAGATGGATGCAGATATCCATATCCTTTAACTCACACTTTTACTGATTGTCATGGACAATTTTTATTAGGACCTTTATGTCCAAATACAAAATATATGTTAAAAATATATAAAGACAATATAGTAATTAAGTATACAGAATTAGAAACTTCCTCATATAATGGAAAATGTATAGCAAAACCTGATAATTGCGAAAATAAAGCTAAAGATTATGGTACAGGATGCTGTAATTGTTAATTAGAAAGAGTAAATAACAATAGAGTCCCTTATTTGATAAGGGGCTTTTTGTTAAAGATAAGTTTATTAGAATAGATTAACTATATTTTTAATATAGTTAAAATAATATTATTAGTAATAAAGAAATAATAGATAAGTTTATAGAAATAAATTTATTTATAGTTTGGTAATAAAAATAAGGAATATCCTAATTAGTTTATATATTAGGATATTCCTTTAATAATTTATAAATATTTTAGTTTATTAGTGTAAACTCATCATTTATTAAATTAAAATTCTCTTTTAATCCATTAGTTATATAAATTTTATTATCTAATGTAATAAATATAGCATCTAGTCCATCTATATTATTAACAAATTCCATTCCTTTATCTACGCCCATAGCAAGTACAGAAGTAGATAAAGCATCACCATCAATTGAATTATCACTTACTATAGTAATTCCAGCAATTTCATTTTCATAAGGATATCCTGTAAAAGGACTTAATATATGATGATAAAACTTTCCATTTTCTTCGATATATCTTTCATATATACCAGAGGTTACTATAGATTTATTACTAGCAGATATAGTAGCAACTATATTACCACGGGTGTTAAATGGATTTTGGATGCCTACTTTCCAATCACTGCCATCAACCTTACTCCCATGAGTGAATATATTTCCACCTAAGTCAATTATAGCACTTTTAACGCCTTCTTCAGTTAAAATATCAGAAATTATATCAGCAGTATAGCCTTTAGCTATTCCACCTAAATCTAGCATCATACCTTTTCTTTTAAGATAAACAGTTTGCTCTTCATCATTAAGTTCAATATCTTGATAGTTAACTAGAGGAAGCTTTTCATTAATTTCTTCTTGAGTTGGGACTCTTGCTTCAGGTAATCCAATATTCCATAGCTTAACTATAGGTCCAATAGAAATATCAAATAAGCCATCAGATAGCTTTGAATATTCGACTCCTTTTTTTATAATAGTATATGTATCATCATCAACTTCTATAGGCTTAATGCCTGCTGCATTATTAATCTTATCGACTAAAGTGCCATTTTCATTAATACTTAAAGTTTCTTCAAGTTCTTTAACTTTTTTAAAAATCTTATCTAGTATTTTTTCATCAGTACTATCATAAATTGTTACAGATACAGTTGTACCCATTAATAATTCTTTTCTATTTATATAGTCAGAAGAAGTATTATTATTATTATTTGAACAACCAGAAAAAATACTAACAGAAGAAAATAATATAAGAAAAAAAGATATATTTTTTAATATTTTATTAGACATAAGTATCCTCCTAAGTAGTATTTGTTATCTTTATTATAATAAATAATAAGATAAATAACAAAATAGGCTGTCTATTGACAGCCATAATTAACAATATAAAATAAGGATATTTTATAACTTGTCTAGGTTTTATTTATTATTTAGCATCAGCTAAAGCTTCTTCTGCTAAAGTCTTAAATTTTTCTGAAGTACTTGTAGCACCAGTTACAACATCAACAGCTGATGGGTCTTGGCTTTCAACTAAAGCTGCTTCTAAAGCTGGGAAAGCTTCAATTGGATTAGTTCCAGATTTACTTTTCATATTTGTGTTGTATTCTTCATTATCTAATTTACTTACACCTTCTGAGCTAACTTCGTCATATTTAACTGAAGTAATTTTTCCACTTTCAACAACTATTTCGATTGAAGCAGTATTTCCTTTGTCATCAGGTTCACCAGTTTTAGTGTATGTACCATCTTTTAGGCCAGCTTCTTCTTTAGCTCCACATCCTACAAACATAGTAGTAGCAATAGCAGCAACTGCTAATAAACTTAAAATTCTTCTTGATTTCATTAAAAATCCCCCTCAAAGTAAATTTTTGCAAATAAAGACAATATATTAAGAATAATATCAATATCACTAGTTTATTATACACAAAATAATAAAAGGTTGGTATTCGATATACTTATAACTTATAAGTAAAACTAATAGTGTTAAAAAATATACTATCCATTTTAATGTAGTAATAACAAGGTTTTCATGATGATATAAAGACAAAAAAATAACAAAAAAATCGTTAAAAAATAAACGTAAAAATAATTTATAAAATATAGACATGCAAGAAAATAGTGTTTAAAATTAGATGTGTTTTAGAGGATTAATTTATGATGAGGAGGGTAAAATGATGTCAAAAAATAAGATACTTATTCTTGGAGCAGGTTATGGTGGAATACATGCAGCTAAGAAATTAGCTAAAAAATATAAGAAAAATGATAATGTTGAAATTATATTAATAGATAAAAATCCATACCATACATTAATGACTGAATTACATGAAGTTGCAGGAGGAAGAGTTCATCCTGAATCAGTTCAGATAGAATTATGTAAGATTTTTGGGAGAACAAAAGTTAAAATTATAACAGATTTTATACAAAATGTAGATACTGATAAAAAAGTTGTTAATACAACACATGAAACTATTTCATATGATTATTTAATTATTGGAACAGGAAGTGAACCAGCATTTTTTGGAGTACCTGGAGTTAAAGAAAATGGATTTACCTTATGGTCATTTGAAGATGCAATGAAAATAAGGAATCATATTCAAGATATGTTTAAAAAAGCAAGCTTAGAGAGAAATGAAGCTAAGAGAAAAGCAATGCTTACATTTATAATAGCAGGTTCAGGTTTTACAGGAATAGAAATGGCCGGAGAACTTTTAGAATGGAAGAGTAGATTAGCTAAAGAATATAATGTTGATGAAAAAGATGTTGAATTAAAGGTAGTTGAAGCTATGGGAACTATCTTAAATATGTTAGATAGAAAACAAGCTGATAAAGCCGAAAGATATATGAACAAGCATGGAGTAGAAATATTAAAGAATTCTCCTATAGTTGAAGTTAGCAAAGATAAGATAACTTTAAAAGGCGGAAAAGAAATTAGGACAAACACTTTAATATGGACTTGTGGAATTCAAGGTAATCAAGAAGCTAAAGAATATGGTTTAGAAACTGCTAGAGCTGGAAGATTACAAACAAATGAATATATGCAAGCAGTAGGCAAAAAGGATGTTTATGTTGTTGGAGATATGGCCTACTATGAAGAAGAAAAGGGAAAAGCAACTCCGCAGATAGTTGAAGCAGCAGAACAAACAGCTACTATAGCAGCAAATAATATAATTGCTTCAATAGAAAATAAAGAAATGAAAAAATTCAAAGGTAATTACCATGGATTTATGGTTTCAATTGGTGGAAGATATTGTGTTGCAAATCTAATGGGAGTTAAATTATCAGGATTTATAGCAATGATGATGAAGCACTTAGTAAATATGTATTATTTATGGGGAGTAAATAACATAAATGCAGTATATAATTATTTACAACATGAATTCTTTACAATTGAAGATAAGAGATCTGTAATGAGAGGGCATATATCATCTAAAGCAAATAGATTATGGTTAGTGCCATTAAGAGTGTACATAGGTTGTTTGTGGCTAATTGAAGGCTTAAAGAAGTTATTAGGTGAGTCTGTATGGGAAAAGATGTGGAATTCTAAGAGTATAGGAGATTTCTTTGGTAATATAAGTATTGGTTCAGATAGTTGGACTAAGGCAGGAAATATAAATATGCCATTTACTTGGCTACAAGATGCTACATCAGCAGCTTCATCATCAGGAGCAGCAGAAACTACAACAGAATGGGCTACACCTATAATTAGTGAAGTTCCAGGATGGTATGCATCAATTATGCAAATAATGATGCCAAATCCAGAAATTGCTGTTTGGTTCCAAAGAATAGTTGTTTTAGTCGAAATAGGAATGGGTTTATGTTTAATAGCTGGACTATTTACTTTCATTTTTAGTGGAGTATCAGCTGGTATGGTAATTAACTTTATCTTATGTGCAATGGCTGGATGGGATATATTATGGTATTTCTTTGGTTCAATTGCATTAATGGGTGGAGCAGGTAGAGTTTTTGGTCTTGATTATTATATTATGCCGTGGATTACGAAAGTTGCAGATAATTTATGGCATGGAAAGAAAAAAACAATATATAAAAATGTATAATAAATTGTAAAATGAATTTAAAATATAGTATAATATTAATAAAATTAAGAGGCTGTCGAAAGACAGCCTCTTAATTAAGGGAGCTATGAAAAAATAACTCTAAACACAACTTAATAATAAATTAGGTTATTATTATAATAAAGTGAGGTTTATTATGTTTAAAAAATTGGATTTTATTATAATTGCTGTGTTAATGTTATTATCATTTTTACCTGAAATAATCCTAGGATCAACAGTTGGTAAGAACTTCACTAATACTTATGCAGAAATTACAATAGCAGGGGAAGTATATAAAAGAATTTCTTTAGCAGCACATACAGGAGAAGAAATAATAGAATTAACTACAGAGTATGGAACTAATGTAGTAATAGTTAAAGATAATAAGATAGGTATAATAGAAGCGGATTGTCCAGATCATGTTTGTATGAATCCAGAATTTATTAAAGAACCAGGACAAAGCTTAGTATGTTTGCCTAATAGAGTAATGATTGAAATTAAAGGTAGTTCAGATGATGACACAATATTATCGTATTAAGGTGATAGGATGAGAAAAACAAGTAATATGGTATATATTGGGCTGTTAGTAGCTCAGGCTCTGGTATTACACATAATAGAGCGTAGCATTCCAGTACCTTTTATAACACCAGGAGCTAAGTTGGGATTAGCGAATTTAATAACTGTAATTGCTTTATATACGCTAGATAATAAAAGAGATGCTTTTTTAATATTATTTTTAAGGTTACTACTATCAACTATGTTTGGAGGAAATTTATCTTCACTTATGTATAGTACAGCAGGTGGAGTATTAAGTTTTATTTCAATGGTAGCAGTAAAGGAATTATTTAAAGATAAAGTTAGTATTGTTGGAGTAAGTTCTACAGGAGCTATATTTCATAATATAGGACAATTACTTATAGCCTCATTGATAGTAAAAAATATAGGTGTAATGCTATATTTACCTATATTATCTACAATAGGTATAGGTACAGGTATTTTTGTTGGAATAGCAGCTAATTATATAGTGGCTCAATTAAAAAAACTTCCGATGTTCAAGAGATAAATTGGAATATATTAAAATAGAATAGTAATATGATTTTTGTTACTAAGAAGGTGGAGGGATATGGATAAGATTTGGGATAGATATCCAGAACTAAAGCGAGAACTTATTGAAGTAATAAAGTTAATGAAAAAAAATGTAAAATGTAAAGATAAAAAAATAGAAAATTCTATCGTTGAATTAATAGAATCCGGTGGAAAGCTATTAAGACCAGCTTTTGTACTAATTGGATCTAAATTTGGAGATAATGATTATAGCAAATCAATTCCAAGTGCAGCAGTTGTAGAAATGCTTCATATGGCAACCTTAGTTCATGATGATGTTATAGATGACTCAAAGCTTAGAAGAGGTAATGAAACTATTCAATCTAAGTATGGAAAGGATTATGCTGTATATATAGGTGACTTTTTATTTTGTGTGTGCTTTAAAATTCTAGCAACTAGTGAATCACTTCAAGCAATAAAGGTTGATTCAAGAGCAATGTCAAAAATATGTATGGGAGAAGTAAATCAACTAAATGCAAGATTTTCCATGAAGTTTTCCGTAAAAGATTATCTAAGTAGAATATCAGGAAAAACTGCTGAATTATTTTCTTTATCATTATATTTAGGAGCAGCTGAATGTAATGCAGATAAAAAGATATGTAGAGAACTTGGCAATATTGGACATAATTTAGGAATGGCATTTCAAATTATAGATGATATTTTAGACTATGAAGGTAGTGATAGTAGTATAAAAAAATCAGCAGCTAATGATTTAAAACAAGGTATATATACAATCCCATTAATATATGCATACATAAATAATAAAAATGCTTTTGATGGTATTTTAGATAAGGAATATTATTCTGAAGAGGAAGTTTTAAAAATAATACAAATAGTTAAAGAAAATAAAGGGATAGATATGGCTAAGAATTTAGCTAAAAAGTATATGAATAAATGTTTTAAAGGAATTGAAAGATTACCTGAAAATGAATATAAACATATATTAAAAGAAATAGCACAATGGTTATTAAAAAGAACGTATTAAAGAGTTACTTAATCTAAGTAACTCTTTAATACATATTTAAGTGATTTTATAAAATCAGAATTAGTTTTGTAAAAAGAATCTAAATAACTAATATAAATAGGAAGATCTAAAGAAAAATCCTGAATTTCAATTACTTTAATATTAGGTAATGAATGATAATGATTATATATTGAAGATGGTATTAAAGTTGCAGCCTTAGATGTAGAAACTCCCTTTAATGCCGAAGAATAAGAATTTGTAGTATACAATATATTAGCATTATCTAAAATAATATTGCCAGGGTTAACCTCTGAAGAAATAATACTATTTAAATGATTTTTATCAGAAGCTAATATTAGAGGAATATTAAGAAGATCCTCTTTAGTTAGTGAGTTTGAAGGAAATTTCTTATCAGCAATTAATATAAGTTTTTCATTTCCAATAAATTTAGTAGTAATACCTTGAAGATTTTGGGGTTCAGTATTACATATAAAAATATCACATATATTATTAAAAATATTAGTCTTAGAACAAGAATCTACAATATCTAAATTAATAGTATATGATGGAAAATGTTTTTTTATTCTAGAAATAGCCATAGGTAAAATAGTTAAGCCTATTGACTCAACAGCCTCAATAGATAATAACCTTCTATTATTAATAGAGTTATTTAATTCTTTTATCATTTTATTATAAGAAGATAAAATACTTTCAGCATATTTAAATAATATTTGACCTTCTACAGTTAAAGACATTCCTTTATTTGTTCGATTGAACAATTGAACATTTAATTTATTTTCTAGCTTAGATATTTGTTGGCTAAGAGCAGATTGTGAAATATGAGCATCTTTAGCAACAGTTGATATACTTTGTGTTTTAGCTACTTGATAAAAATAATTTAAACTATCAATATGCATAACAATCTCCAATCTAATAATATAATATCATTATATTACAATATTATAAAAAAATCAAAAGTAATGCTTTGGTTTATAATGTAAGTAATACTTTGCTTTATAATGCAAAGAAGTTATAAATTACTTATTCTCTTATATGCAGCTAGAGTTTTAATAGCTGTATTTTTCCAAGAAAATTCTAAGCTTCTCTCATATCCAGCCTTAGCTAATTTTTCTTTTAACTCAGTATTATTTAATAGATGAATTAATGAAGTTTCAAGCTCAAAACTATTATAAGGATTGATTAATATACACGTATTACCAGTTACCTCAGGTATTGATGTTAAGTTAGATGTTATAACAGGTACCATGCAACTCATAGCTTCTAATGGAGGAAGTCCAAATCCTTCATAAAAGGAAGGATAAACAAATGCTTCTGAACCATTATAAAGAATAGGCATAAATTCATCTTCAATAAAGCTAGTAAAAATAATTTTATTTGATGAGGATAAACTTTTTGATAGTTCTAAAAGCTTTTTACCTTCATCTTTTAGTGAGCCAGCAAGAAGTAAAATATGAGGAGTTTTTAAATCCTTATACACTTTATCAAAGGATAAAATTAAGTCTTTAGCATTTTTCCTTGAGCTAAACCCACCTATGTATAGTATATAAGGCAGGGAAAAGTTAAATCTTTTTTGAACTAAAGCTCTACAATTATCTTTATTTAGAGGCTTATAGTTAGACTTAGCAGCTAAAGGTGTAACAAAAATTTTATCTTCTGATATATGGTTGAAGAATTTTAAAATATCTCTTTTGGAGTATTCTGAAACAGTCAATATGCCCTTAGATTTATCAATAATAGTAGGCATATTTTTCAAAAATCTTTCTAAATAGCCTCTTCCTGTAGTTTCTGGTAATACATAAGGAATCAAATCATGAATTGTAACTACACAATCAGTACTATAATTTTCATTAAAGCCAATTCCGTTTTGAGGAAGATGAAATAGATCTATAGAATTATCTTTTAAAAAATTAGGAAAATAAAAATTTTCATAAAAGCTACCATGCTTGCTAGAAGCAAATATTATATTGCAATTATGCCTCTTATATTCTTCATAATTTTTACCTGTCCAAAATAGTGAGTATTCATTTTCATTATCTATAGTTAATAACTCTTTAACTAAGTTTTCAGTATAAGTTCCAATTCCAGTTCCATGATATAAGTTTATTCCTCTAGCATCTATGGAAATTTTCATGGTAGATATTCCTCCTAAAAATCTCATTTATAATATAGATATTAATAATTCTTTTAATCTATGAATATAAACACAATAAAATAAGTAACCTCATATACTATAAGAGAATAAATCTTAAGGAGAAGCCTATGGAATTTTCATATATAAAGAATGAAATTCAGGAAAAGTATCTTTTAGAAGTAGAAACTATAGAGAAGATTAAGAATAGCTATAAGATAAAAACTAATAATGGGGATTATGGAATCAAAGTAATAAAATATGAATATAAACATTTTTATTTTATATTTTCAGCAATTAGACATTTAAAGAAAAGAGGTTTTTTTAATATACCAGAAATTATAAAAACTAAGGATAATTTAGAATATATAAGGCTTGGCGATAAATATGCATATTTAAATAAATGGATTGATTCGAGAAATTGCAATTATAAGGATAATAAAGAATTAAAATTAGCTACAGAATTATTAGGAAAGCTTCATAAATCTAGTGAGGGATTTATATTAAATAATAATATGAAGCCTAGAATTGCATGGTTTTCTTGGATAAAGGTATTTGAAACTAGATGTGAGGAAATACTTGATTTTAGAAAAAGAATATATCAAAAGGCATATAAATCTCAATTTGATGAAATTTATTTAAGTATGGTTGAAGAAGAGCTTGAAAGAGGAAAGAAAGCTATAGATGAAATTAAAAATAATAAATATTATGAGATTATGAATAAGGAAGTTTTAAAACTAGGATTTTGTCATCATGATTATGCTCATCATAATGTATTAATTAATAATTATGGAGAAATTAATATAATTGATTTTGATTACTGTATTTTAGATACTCATCTTCATGATTTAGCTTCATTATTAATAAGAGTTATGAAGGAGGGAGGCTGGAGTAAGGATAAGGCAGATTTTATATTTAATTCTTACTCTAACACACATAGCTTATATAGTGACGAAATACGCCTTATAAAGGGATTTATTAGATTTCCACAAGGTTTTTGGCAAATAGGACTTCAATATTATTGGGAACAGCAACCTTGGGGAGAAGAGTTTCTTGTTAGAAAATTAAAAAAGTATTTAGCTGATAGAGAGAATAGGGAAAAATTTTTACAAAGCTTTATTTATTAAGGAGTTGAGAAATGGAAAAAACAGAATTAAGCTCTTATTTAGAAGAAAGAGGAATTTCTATTTTAAATAGTAAAATTTTGAAGGATAAAAATATCAATGAATTAGATATTTATAAACAAATTGATAACATAATGCTTTTTCATGAGAAAATAGGACAATATAAGGAAAATTTAATTCCTAGAATAGGCTCATCTATAGGTAAGGAAGTAAATAATTATTATTCTTATATATTTATCTTAAGTAATTATTTAAATAAGCTTAAATTAAAAGAAAATTTAAATTCTATAGATTTTTATTTACTTGATAGGGGGGAAGTCTTAGTTAATTTGGGGAAAAATTCTCTTAATCATATAAAAATAAATAACTATAGGGATTTAATTAAGAGAAGCATGAAAAATTATGAAGTGTGTTTAACAAGAGTAGATGAAGGAAATTTAAATTTTGATGATAATAAAATTAAAATAGGAAGTACTAGATACTTAACTTATAATTTAAGGGAGCATGACATATATTCTTATATAAAAAGAGTTAAAAGAAGAGAAATAAAATTAAATATTGAGAATGTTATAGACTATTTTATTAATAGATCTAATTTAGGAAGTCCAAGCAAGGAGTATTTAAGAGCTTTAGCAGCGTATCCTAATGAAGAATTAAGAGTAATTAGTAAATATATTTTAAGAAAGATTACTTTAAGTGAAGAAGAAATAATAAATAATCTATACAAGGCAAGAGAGATAGATAATAAAGGAATAATTATTTAGGGTGGGAATAATATGAACAAATTTAGATATATAGATAATGATATATTATGCAAGTATGATTTAAGAGAAGAATTTTTTAATAAATTATCTTTTGAGGTAAATGATATAATCCCTCTAAGAAAAGTTTTTGTACTACTTACTAATGAAGGAAAGAAGATACTAAAGATTACGGATTCATCAGAGGATAGAGTTAGATTTATTGATGAGGCTTTAGAATATACATCAAAAGAATACAGTAATATATTAAGCTATTATAAGGATAGTAATGAAAATATAACTTATAAATCAGGAGAAAATACCTATGTTATTTTAAATATGCTTGAAGGAAGAGAAGTATCATATAGCAATCCAGTAGAAATAGAGTTATGCACAAAGGCTATTGCAAAATTACATTTAGCATCAAAAGGGATATTTAATAAATTAGATGCAGATATGGTAAAAGGAAATTTAGGAGACTATCTACCATATAATTTTAGTAAGGCTAAGGAGGATCTTATAAATATAAAAGATTATATATTAAGATTTAGGTATAAATCTGATTTTGATAACTTATTTTTAGATAATATTGATAGGAATATAAAATCAATTCAAAAGTCAATAGAGTTAATAGCTATGTGCAATTATAATGATTTAATTGGAAATTATAGCAAAAGGGTTTTATGTCATAATGATTTAGCACATCATAATTTTATAGTAGATGGAGAAGATGTAAAAATTATAGATTTTGATTATTGTAAGATTGATACAAGAGCAGTAGACATAGCTAATTTTGCAATGAAGGTTATAAAAAATACTTATTATGATATGGATACTTTTAAACTTATAATTGAAACCTATAATTCAATAGATAAATTAAGTAAAGATGAGATTAAATTAATATATGCAATATTAAGTTTTCCAAGGGATTTTGTAACTATAACAAGAGATTATTATTATAAACAAAAAAAATGGAGCTATGAGGTGTTTTTAAGTCGTTTAAAAGATAAAATTATAAATGAAGGCTACAGAGAAGAATTTATAAATAATTTTATTATTGAGTTAAATGAATATTTTTATTAAAGATATCTTGTAAGTTATAAATTTAAATATTATTACTAGAAAAATATATAATTATATTAAAAGATAGATAATGGCTAAATTAATTTAAAAATATATTTAAAAAGATAAAAATATAATTATAAAAATAGCTATTATTTTAGATAAAGATAGAATTATAGGTATAGGGTAGTTGTTATATATTAACATCTATTCCTGTATCTTGTTATATTTAGTAGTAAATTTATTTATATTAAGTCAAAAATTATGATTATTTATTTTAAGCTATTAAAAAATTGTATTGATATATGACTTTAAGTATTAATAAAAGTATAAATTTAGTAACATTGCAGGGTGAGGGATAATTTTTAAAAATAAAAATAATTTTTTGTAATTTACATATCATTTAAAATAAGGATATAACATAAAATAATATAGATGAAATTAATAGCATTTAATAAAAATTTTTAAATAATAGTTTGATGTTTATTATGAAACTATAAACTAAGAAGGTAATTTATATTTTTAGTAAAATATAAATTTATTTTTATGCAATTGTTACAAAGGAATTGTAGTTAGTATTTTCATATATTATATTATTTTGATAAATGTAGCTTTAAGGCTAATTTAAGCTTTATAAATATTATAAATTCAAATAAAAGTAAGTGTTATATGAGAATTAGTATAGTTTTATATACTATATTAAATTTATGTTTTATATTCTTTGAAAAATATCTTACATATGCAACATATTTTAATTGAGTTTTTACTAAATAAAATTATACTATCAAAATTAATTTATGTTCTCTAAAAAATATTCTAATATAGTTTTATCTTGATTAATTTAGTAACAACTATAATGAGATTTGTTAATATATTGAGAGTTTTAAATACATATTAACTAATAATTAAGATAGAATTAATAAAAGCACGAATAGTATACTAATATAAAGAAAATTAGATTGGAAATATATATTTAAATTATTTGGATGATATGTAGAAATATAAATAATTATTAGTTAAACTTAATAATTATTTATAGGAGGTGGTAATGAAAAAATATTAATTTTATATTTTAAGATTAATATAATCTAAAAAATATTTATTAAGATAAAAGTGTATTTTATTTATATTTTAAATTTTGAATGATATTTAGGGGGAAGGTTTTTTATGTTAAAAAGGTTAAAAAGCAATATTTCTAAATTACTTGCATTAACTGTAATAGCTACTTTAATTACTTCAAGTCCATTTAAAGTTAGTGCGACAGAGCAAGATAAAAAATTAATTAGCTCAAGTGAATTTAACATTACTGCGAAAAGCGAAAATGGTTCAAATAATGTGAAGAAAGCTGTCGATGGAGATAAATCAACTTATTGGGAATCTTCAAATCATTATAGATGGGTACAAATAGATTTAAATGGAACTTATAATCTATCATCAATAAAGTTATTTAATAAAGTTACAGGATACTATAATTACAATATATATGCATCATCTGATGGGGAAAATTTTATAAAGGTTGCTGAAAAAAGTAATCAAGAATTAGCAACTGAACAAGGAAATCTTCATAATTTAGGAAATATACAAGCATCAAGCTTAAGAATAGATGTAACTTTTAGTTCAGCTAACAATAATTCAAATATTGCTGAAATAGAGTTATATGGGGAAAAAACTTCTGATAATAAGCCAACAGAAAAAGCAATAGAAGTTAAAAAATTTGCTGATACAGACTGGGCAAAAGAATATAATAAATTTGAAACTGATACTAAGTATGCTAATGAAAAGACAATTAAAGAAATGAGCAACATGGTTGAAAGAGTAATCGGTAAAAAATATAGAGATAAATTTGAATTTCAGCTTATAAAGGAAACTGAAGAAGGACATGACGTTTTTGAAGTTCATAATGGTAGTAATGGGAAAATATTAATAAAGGGTAATAATGGTGTTTCTTTAGCGTCAGGATTTAATTACTATTTAAAGAATTATGCTAAGGTTATGTATAATCCTTTAATGGGATCAAATTTAAATATGCCAGAGACATTACCAGCTGTAGGAGAAAAGGTAGTTGTTGATACTCCATATGAATATAGATATGAATTAAACTTTTGTACCTACTCATATACAATGTCTTTCTGGAATTGGGATGAGTATGAAGCATTCTTAGACTGGTCAGCTATGAATGGATTTAATTTAGTTTTAGATATAATTGGACAAGAAGAAGTTTTAAGAAGAACATTAAATGAATTCAATTATACAGATGAAGAAGTAAAAGAATTTATATCAGGACCAGCATATTTTGCATGGTTTTATATGCAAAACATGACAAGCTTTGGAGGTCCATTACCAAATAATTGGTTTGAAGAAAGAACGGAGCTTGGAAGAAAAATGCATGATAGAATGCAAACATTAGGAATAGATCCAGTATTACAAGGATATTCAGGAATGGTTCCACTGGATTTTGTACAAAAAAATTCAGGAGCTCAAGTAATATCACAAGGCGGTTGGTCTGGATTTACTAGACCTAATATGTTAAAAACTTATGTAAATGAAGGTGAAAAAGATTACTTTGCAGAAGTTGCAGATGTTTTCTATGAAAAGCAAAAAGAAGTATTTGGCGATATAACTAATTATTATGCTGTTGATCCATTTCATGAAGGTGGAAACACAGGTGGATTAAATGATGGCCTTATATATAAAACAATACAAAGTAAAATGATTGAAAATGACAAAGACGCAGTCTGGGTTATTCAACATTGGCAAGGTAATCCTTCAAATGGAAAAATAAATGGATTAGCTGATAAGAATAAGGTTCTTATATTAGATTTAAATTCAGAACTTAAAGAAAATGATTATAAGAGATTTGAAAATTTAGATGTACCATGGATATGGAATATGCTTCATAACTTTGGTGGAAGAATGGGATTAGATGGACAACCTGAAAGATTAGCTAATAATATTCCAGCTGCATATAAGAATTCAGAGCATATGAAGGGAATAGGTATTACACCAGAAGCTATAAATAATAGTCCAATAGTTTATGAATTAATTGGAGACATGATTTGGGCTACAGATAAAGTTGATTATACAGAGTGGACTTATGATTATATTGAAAGAAGATACGGAAAAGCAAATGAAGATATGGTAGAAGCTTGGGATATATTATTAAACACTGCTTATAAAAAGAGAAATGATTATTATCAAGGAGCTGCAGAATCAGTTATTAATTCAAGACCTGCAACTAATATAACAAGTGCATCAACTTGGGGAAATAACAAGATTCCTTATGATAAGAAAGAGTTAGAAAAGACTTTAGATTTATTTATAAACGCATATGATGAATTAAAGGATAGTGAAGCATTTATATATGATTTCTTAGATGTAACTAAGCAAGTATTAGCTAACTCAGCTCAAGAATATCATAAAGAAATGGTTAATGCATATAACTCAAAAAATTTATATAACTTCAATAATATATCAACTCGTTTCTTAAACTTAATTAAGTTACAAGAAAGAGTGTTAGCAACTAGTCCTGAATTCTTGGTAGGAACATGGATTGATCAATCTAGAACAATGTTAGAAGGTGCTGATGATTGGACAAAAGACTTATTTGAATTTAATGCAAGAGCACTTATAACTACTTGGGGAGATTATAAGAATAGTAGCTTAAAAGATTATTCAAATAGACAATGGGCTGGTTTAACAAGAGATTTATATTATAAGAGATGGGAAATGTGGGTTGATTCATTAAAAACTCAATTAGAAGGTGGATCAGCAAAAAATATAGATTGGCATAAGGTAGAATATGAATGGGCAGTTCAAAAGACTACAGATGAAAAGGCTTATGCAACTGAAGGTTCAGGAGAAGATTTATCAGAATTAGCTAGTATAGCTATGCAGGAATTTTCTGTTACAAATATGGATAAATTCCTAAATGGAGCAGAAAGAGCTACTGAAAAACAAAATATAGCATTAGGAAAACCAGTGGAAAGTAGTGTAGAAACTAATTCAAACAATCCAACAAAAAATTTAACTGATGGAACTACAGGAACAGCTTGGATAGCTAAATCAGCTACATGGCCAGTAAATTTAACCTTAGATTTACAAGGTAAGTATGATGTAGAGAGAATAACTTTTTCACCAAATCAAGGAGCAGGTGGCTTTGCTATAAATTATGTTCTTGAAGTATTTAATGATGGCAAATGGACAGAAGTTAAAAAACAAGAATCAGGAACTATAACTGGAACAGTAGATATAGAGTATAAAGGAAAAGCAGAAAAGGTAAGACTTACTTTAAGTAGTAATGATAAGAACTTAACACCTGAAATGACTGAAATTGCTGTTTATGGAGAGAAGGTTTCATCAAATTCTGGGAATATTGCTTTAAATAAGCCTGTAACAGGATCAGCAAATCAAAATGGAAAGCCAGTCACTAATGTAGTAGATGGAGATTTATCTACTTTATGGATAAGTGATAAAGGAAAGATGCCAGCGAATGTAACTATAGACTTACAAGGTGAAAAGTATGTAGATCATA